>CAIUMH010000083.1 GCA_903900235.1 uncultured Actinomycetes bacterium | reverse complement strand
GTTCCCGCAGCCACCACTGGTGGCCACCAACGACGAACTCGATGTCACCGCCTCGTTCCGATCCTTCGCCGCGTCGATGATGACCCATCGGGGGATCTGGCAGTCCGACCCCCACTTCGCCCAGCAGGTCCACGTGCTGGCCCTCAACGAGATCGACTACACGGACCTGGTGCCGACCACAGGCCTGTCTGAGCTGTTCGTCAGGTTGGGCGAGCGAGTTGGCCGCGACATCACGCCCGGCCGATTCAACGAGGGTCTCCAGATCCCGTATGAGCCGATCTTCGATGCGGAAACCGCAGCAATATGCGAGGACCTCTTCGAGGAGGACTTCGGCCGGCTGGGCTTCAGCCGCCGGGAGTTTTCACATCAGGCCAACGTGGTGCTCTCCGGACCAGCCAAGAAGGCACTTGACATGATCCACGACCGCAATGATCGGATCGTTGAGCTGAGCCAGCATCTACGGGGTCTGCTCGGCCGCCCGTGATCAGGCGGGACGGGCGACGAGTACGGGGATGACCCGCTCGGTGGCGGCCTGGTACTCGTCGTAGGACGGATAGGCGGCCACGGCACGCTCCCACCAGACCCGCTTCTCCTCGCCGAACACCTCGCGGGCCACGTAATCGGCCGGAGTGTCGCCATCTTGGATCACGAGGGCGGTGGGGTCGGCGACGAGGTTGTAGTACCACGCCGGGTTTGTCGGCATGCCACCTTGAGAGGCGACGAGGGCGTATTCGCCCTCGTGCTCGACCCGCATCAGCGCCATCTTGCGAACCGACCCGGACTTGTTGCCCCGGGTGGCCAGGACGATGATCGGGAGGCCAGTGTCGGCGAAGGTATTGGCTGCGGTCCCCCCGGAGGCCTCATATTCGGCGACCTGGTCAGCGACCCAGTCCCACGAACTCGGAACGTATTCTCCATCGATCGGCATAGTCAGATCGTAGTCTGCACCGGTCAATCGACTCTGGCGGAGGGAGAGGGATTCGAACCCTCGGTGGCTTTCACCACGCTGGTTTTCAAGACCAGTGCATTCGTCCGCTCTGCCATCCCTCCGAGCGACGACGAGATCAGATCTCGCCAGTGCGCATGGTACCCCGCCACGACCATCATCTCGAAGGCCTCAGCCTCGACGATGGACCCTCGAGGCCGAGGAGCCTTAGTTGTGCTTCGCCTTCGAGCGGAGACGGCCTCGAGTTTGCTGGTCAAGCACGGTCTTTCGGAGGCGGATGGCTGCCGGAGTGACCTCGACGCACTCGTCATCGCCGATGTACTCGAGCGCCTGCTCAAGGGTCATGATTGTCGCCGGGGTGAGCCGTTCGAAGTTGTCCGCAGAGGAGGCTCGCATGTTGGTGAGCTTCTTTTCCTTGGTTGGGTTGACGTCCATCTCATCGGCCCGGGCATTCTCGCCGACGATCATGCCCTCGTAGACCTCGGTGGTCGGGGAGACGAACATCTGGCCCCGCTCCTGAAGTGATTCGAGAGCGTGGGCAGTCACGACACCCCGACGATCAGCCACCATTGCGCCATTGCGGCGGGTCTTCAGCTCTCCGGCCCACGGAGCCCATCCGTCAAAGACATGGTGCAAGATCCCAGTTCCGCGAGTCTCGGTCAGGAATTCTGTCCGGAAGCCGACCAGTCCTCGGGCGGGCACCCGATAGTCGAAGCGGACCCAGCCGGTGCCATGGTTGACCATCTCGACCATGGTGCCCTTGCGCAGGGCCAGGAGCTGGGTGACGACACCGAGATACTCGTCGGGGACATCGATCGCCACGCGCTCGATCGGCTCGTGCTTGACTCCCTCGATCTCGCGCACCACGACCACGGGCTTTCCAACGGTCAGCTCAAAGCCCTCGCGGCGCATCTGCTCGATCAGGACGGCGAGCTGGAGCTCTCCTCGTCCGAAGACCTCGAACGCGTCGGGCCGATCGGTGGGGTCGACCTTGATGCTCACATTGCCGATGAGCTCGGCGTCGAGGCGGTCCTTGAGCATGCGTGCGGTCAATTTGTTGCCGCTCTGTCCGGCCAGCACCGAGGTGTTGATACCCAGGGTGACCGACAGGTTTGGCTCGTCGACCGTGATGGCCTCGAGTGGCCGAGGGTCATCGGCGTCGGCGAGAGTCTCGCCGATGGTGATCTCCTCGAAGCCTGCCACTGCGACGATCTCGCCCGGACCGACTTCGTCGACTGGCACGCGCTCGAGTGCCTGAGCAATGGCCATCTCTGTGACTTTGCCCTTGGCGATGGTGCCGTCGATCTTGCACCAAGCGACCTGCTGGCCCTTCTTCATCGTGCCGTTGATGACCCGGCAGATGGCCAAGCGACCCATGTAGGGCGAGGCGTCGAGGTTGCACACGAGCGCCTGGAGCGGTGCTCCCTCCTCGTACTCCGGTGCCGGGATGGCCTCCAAAATGGTGTCGAAGAGCGGACCGAGGTCCACGCCGACCTCACCCTTGGTGGTGCTCGCCCAGCCATCGCGGGCGCAGGCGTACAGGATGGGGAAGTCGATCTGATCCTCATCGGCATCAACGTCGAGGAAGAGCTCCTCGACTTCAGAGACGACTTCGTCGATCCGAGCATCGGGCCGGTCGACCTTATTGATGACCAGCACTACCGGCAGGCGCGAGGCCAGGGCCTTGCGGAGGACGAATCGGGTCTGGGGCAGGGGTCCCTCCGAGGAGTCGACCAGCAGAATGACGCCGTCGACCATGGCCAACCCCCGCTCGACCTCGCCACCGAAGTCGGCGTGGCCCGGAGTGTCGATGATGTTGATCGTCACGCCGTCCTTGGTCACCGCAGTGTGCTTGGCGAGGATGGTGATTCCCTTCTCCCGCTCGAGGTCGCCCGAGTCCATGACCCGGTCAGCCACCTCCTCGTTGGCACGGAAGGCGCCCGATTGCCAGAGCATGGCGTCGACGAGCGTCGTCTTGCCGTGGTCGACGTGGGCGATGATGGCGATGTTTCGGATGTCAGAGCGAGTAAGCATGAGAACTCCTCAGGCTACCTGCAAGCAGGACCCCTCCTTGACCGAAACCGGGGAGCTCGCCGTTGCCTGCCGTCCGGCATCGGCGGCTGCCAGCAGCATCGTCATGGCCCGATGGAGGTCCACCTCGGTCACTTCAAGGCTTATCGAGCGCCCCACGAGGGGCCAGACCCCTACGATCCGGGTCGGGATCGGAGCATCAGGTCTCGTCAGTGCGTCAGCGAGCGCCACGATGCTGAGGTCGTCGACGGCATCGGGTCGGACGGCCCCAGCACGAAGGCACAGCAGCGCTCGGGTTCCGGCAGCAGGGTCGAGGGTGATCTCGACGTCACGCCGCGCCCGGAGGGTGGCCCAGGGCGCTCCCGGCACCGCCCACACCGGATCAGTCCCACCGACGATGGCAGCCGCTCCGAGCACATCCCAGTCGAGGGTGTCGAGGACATCAGTGGCATAGGTGGTCGACTCGGCCAGGACCGCGCCCCTGACCCCCCGAGGGATCTCAGAGAGCCAAGTGGCCAGTGATCCTCTGCCCGTGCCCCGGCGTGACGCCTGCTCCAAGATGGCGGCCACCTCGGCTCGAACGCCGGCCAGTGGGCTCGGGGCGTCACCGCAGTGGACACGCTTGGCGCCACCGAGGCCCAGGACTCGGCGAGCGATGCGGGGCCTCCAGACGAAGGGAGTGGGCGGATGATCCTCAGCCAAGGTGGTGAGCCGCCATGAATCGAATCGCTGGGGTCCCTGCGAGCGCACAGGTACGCGAGCGGCAAGTTCGACAGCCAAGCGGCGGCGGGCGGAGGGGTCAAGACGTTCGGGCACTGGGGCATCGGCAGTGACCAAGGCGGTGAGGCCCGAAGCCCTCGGAACGATGGGGTTGGGATGTCGGATCACGGGTGGAGCCTCGAGATGGATGCATCGTTGCTGTCGACGATGAGGGAGCGCACTCGCTCGGCAGTCACGTCGACAACCCTGTGGAGTGCTCCGACCAGGAGGTCGTCGTTGACCTCAAGCACGATGTGGTCACCGGTGGCGGTCGAAAGTGCGGCAACCCGGAGGGGAGCAGCACCCGAGCGCAGAGTCTCGATGAGCGCCATGGCAGCGAGATGATCGAAGAGATGTGCCCCGAGAGGTGTGGTGACCACCTCAAGGAGACAAATCGAGGACACCGAGCGGGCCGGAGGGCCCAGCATGAGGTCGACCGCTGCACCGATACGAACACGTCCACCGCAGATTTGGGCGGCGATCGACGCGCTCGATCGTGGCAGCCACGAGCCGGGGATGCGGCCGAGCTCCCTCGAGAGCACAGCAGTGTGGGTGGCCACCTCTTCGGCAAGCTGCTCGGCGGCTAGGCCGTCGAGGGAAACGATCTGTCTGAGGAGTGGGTCGTGATCGCCTCGAGCCTCGAGGAGACTCATCGCCTCGACAAGCGGGTCAATCACCTCACCGAAGACCAGGTGATCGAGGATCAGTGCGTGCACCAGCGCCGAGAGCCCTCCGTTGTCATGCTCCGGATCGGAGCTCGCAGCGGGCTGAGCAATCTTCCAGGCGGGCAGATCGATGGGGAGATCGGAGGAGAACGCATCGAATGTCCCGGCGAGTTCGTCGTCAAGCCAGGCGCGCAGGCCTCCGGCGAGCATCGGGTCAACAACAGGGCGCGAGGCCCGATCGCCGCGCAGATCACGGAGCAACTCCGTGGTGGATTGGGTCCTTCTCGTCATGGAGCCATTGTGCCGAAGGGCTGTCTCATGCCGAGGTCTGTCTGCTCGGAAGGGCTCACGCCACTATGTGAAGCTGACCTGTCTCGGTGGCATCTCGACCCAGAGCTCGGGACTACATCGTGATGTTGGGTCGCTCTTTGCCGATGTGCTGGTGCTCAGTGCAGGGCGAGACGGGACTCCTCCTACTCATCGCCGAAGGTGCTCTTGGCGGCTGAGGGCGGCCACTCGAAG
>CAIUMH010000082.1 GCA_903900235.1 uncultured Actinomycetes bacterium | reverse complement strand
GTGCGCGTGGTCGACCCTGACGGCAACGACATCGAGCCCGGATCCGGCAAGATCGGGGTACTCGCCCTCGGCGGCCGCATCCCCGTCGGCTACTACAAGGACGAGACCAAGTCGGCGGCCACCTTCAAAGTCATCGACGGAGTGCGGTACTCGGTCCCCGGCGACTACGCCGAGATCCGGGCCGACGGCTCCATCCACCTGTTGGGGCGCGGTTCGGTGTGCATCAACACCGGAGGGGAGAAGGTGTACCCCGAAGAGGTCGAAGAGGTGATCAAGACGGTGCCGGGCGTACTGGACTCGGTCGTGGTCGGCATCCCCAACGAGCGCTTTGGAGAAGAGATCATCGCTGTCGTGCAGCTCTCCCCCGGCACGGCTGAGGGGTCAGTGGCGGCCGACACAGTGATCGAGCACGTGAAGTCCCGCCTGTCGAGCTACAAGGCCCCACGCCAGGTGCGCTTCGTCGAGACCATCGGTCGGTCCCCCTCGGGCAAGGTCGACTACGCCCGCCACAAGGCCGAGACCGCCGAGTGGCTGGGCGTGGCCTTGGGCTGAGGAAGCCCAGGGCCGCCAGTGATGCTGGCCAACTCTGGTGATATCATCTGGTAGCACCGAGGAGGCCTGAGTGACCGACATCTTGATCCGAGACGTTCCTGATGACATCGTGGCTGCACTCGACGCCCGGGCAGCCCGTTTGGGCCTTTCCAGGAACGAACTCCTTCGACGTCAGATCGGGCAAGAAATACGACGCTCTTCACCCCCGGTAACGGCGGATGATCTGCATCGTTTCGCTCTTCTGGCCCAGGATCTCGATGATCCGGACGTCATGGCGAACGCTTGGTCGTGAAGACCACTGAGGACCGGACGACGTGGTTGATCGACAAGTCAGCGCTCACACGGTTGGGGCGGTGTCTGGACCCTGACATCTGGACTGATCGGATCGATCGGGGCCTCGTGCACGTGACGACGTTGACGCTCCTCGAGGTCGGGTACTCCGCCCGATCGGCTCAAGACCTTGAGCACCTGCTGTACGGCCTCCCTCTGGCGGCCATGCCGGTGGCCTACCTCACGCCGACAATCGAAGATCGAGCGGTCCAGATCCTCTCCGCCTTGGCTGGCCGAGGGCAGCATCGCGCACCGTCGTTGCCTGATCTGCTGATTGCGGCAGTGGCCGAGCGGTCCGGTTTTACCGTGCTGCACGTGGACAAGGACTTCGAACTGATAGCCGAAGTGACGAATCAAGCCTTGGAGTGGTTGTCGATAGAGGAGTAAGGGAATCTTCGTAGCTTCCTCGGAAACATCGAAGCTCTGATTCCGTGAGTGTCAGTGCAAATCACAGGGCCCCCCGCTAGGTGCGCTTCGTCGAGACCATCCGCCGCTCCCCCTCGGGCGCGGTCGACTACGCCAGGCTCCGTTTGGCTTAGGCCTCCCACCACTGGAGACCCTGCGGTCCCTGCGGTCGAACGTTCAGTGCCACCCACTCGGTGAATCAGCCAGTGGGTTCAGACGACCGGCCAATCGTGATCGGGACCACGGTCGTGACCAAGTTCACCGCCTTGACCTGCTTATTAGCAGTGACCGTGCCCACCTCCTATTGCATCACGTCAATTCCTCCTTTGGAAAGAAGGCCGGTCGAATCGCTGTTGTTCCAGGGGTCGCTGTAGGCGGACTCATAAGTGTTGAGCGATCCGTTGACCAGCGGATCCCGTTGAAGGAACCGTCCCGCCGCAGGCGAGTACTCCCGGCCGCCCTCGGCCCGCTGCGCAGGCCCTGATGACACAGGACCAACGCTAGGCCAAATCTCCTAATGAAACGTTGCCAAATCTCCTAATCCGATCTACCATCTTCTCATGCCCAGCTACATCCCTCGCCTTGTCGACGGCGTCTTGGCGGATCGTCTCCGGGCTTCTGGGGCCGTCGTCATTGACGGTCCCAAGGCATCAGGCAAGACCGAGACAGGGCGTCGATTCGCCGCTAGTGAGATCCTCCTCGACAGCGACCTCGAGCAGCGCCAACTCGCCCTCGCCGACCCCCGGCTCGTCCTCGGTGGTGCAGTCCCTCGCCTCTTGGACGAATGGCAGTCAGTCCCGGATCTCTGGAACGCGGTGCGTCGCGAGGTCGATGAACGGGCAGAGGTTGGTCAGTTCATCCTGACGGGCTCCGCTTCCCCCGCCGACGACCTCACTCGCCATTCTGGGGCAGGGCGGTTCTCGCGGATACGGATGCGGCCGCTTACCATGGTAGAGACCGGACACTCGGATGCAACGGTGTCACTCTCCGCACTGCTCCACGGGGAAACACAGCAATCGGCTGGCCAAGGATCGACGCTCGGCGATCTGGCTGAGCGGATGATCACGGGTGGCTGGCCAGCCAGTCAATCCCTCGGCACGGCTGAGTCCTTTCGGTATGCAGTCGACTACCTCGACCAGATTGCCCGACTGGAGATCGCGGGGCTGAATGACCTCCGGCACGACCCACGAAAAGTCACTCAGTTAATGCGCTCGATCGCCCGAACAACAGCCTCCGAGACGTCGAATACCACCCTTGCTCACGACGCTGGCGGTTCGGATGGGCCGTTGCATGCCGACACGGTGGCGCGCTATCTCGATGCGCTGCAACGTGCCTTCATCGTCGAAGTCCAGGAGGCGTGGGATATTCCATTGCGGTCTCGGACGCCGCTCCGCAAAGCCCCGAAGCGCCACCTCGTCGACAGTTCGCTCACTGCGGCCGCGCTGCGGATCGGAACACCCGATCGCCTCCTCGAGGACCCTGCCACGCTGGGCCTCTTCTTCGAAAGCTTCGTCTTCCAGCAGCTACGGGTCTTTGCCGACATCACTGATGGAAACGTTTATCACTTCCGGTCAAAGTCCGGACTCGAAGTCGACATGATCGTCGAGGGACCAGCCGGCTCTTGGGGTGCGTTCGAAGTCAAGCTCGGAGCAGGGCTGCTCGACCAGGCGGCGATGAATCTGACGAAATTTGCCTCGAACATCGATACCTCTCACCGCCCAGGCCCTGCGGTCTTGGGGGTCATCGTGCCCACCGGACCGTCCTACCTTCGAGCGGACGGCGTCGCAGTCCTCGCCCTGATGAGCCTCGATGCGTGACAAGGATTTCTTGACTTCGGGGCCAGTCTCATCGCCGACTACCCGAACTTCTCCATCCAAGGCCGGTTTCGAACAGGCAACCGTGACAACCACACCACTCGGGCGAGACGGCTCCGACCCGGTTCGGCGCCGTACCCCCCGACTCCATTGGCCGCCAAGCCCCTGACGAGCCAGCCAGCGAGTGCCGTCAGGCCTTGTTGGCGCCGTTCTTCCGGACGAAGTCGTTGACCGTGTAGTACGCGTCGATCGACTCGCCGGCGTCGCCCCAGAACCCTTCGAGCACGTCGAAGGCCATGGCCCCCTGGGAGATGTAGTGGTTATTGACGTCGGTGATCTCGAGCTCGCCCCGACCTGAGGGAACCAGTGTGGGGATCACGTCGAACACGTCGGCGTCGTAGCAGTAGATGCCGGTGACGCCGAAGTTGGACGCTGGATGCTCGGGCTTCTCTACGATCCCGGTGATCTTGTTGTCGGCATCGAACGACGGCACACCGAG
>CAIUMH010000081.1 GCA_903900235.1 uncultured Actinomycetes bacterium | reverse complement strand
TTCTCCAGGCGAGTGGTCGGCTGGCAGGTCTCAACCTCGCTGCGCAGCGACCTGGCGATCGACGCACTCGAGATGGCCGTCTACGCCCGGCGGGACCAGGACCTCTCGCAACTGGTTCACCATTCGGATCGCGGCGTCCAATATCTCTCCATTCGCTACACCGAGCGGCTGGAAGAGGCGAGAGCGGTTGCCTCGGTCGGGTCCAAGGGCGACAGCTATGACAACGCCCTCGCCGAGAGCTTCAACGGTCTCTACAAGACCGAGCTCATCCATCGACGAGGGCCATGGAAGAACGCCGACGACGTCGAATGGGCCACGCTGATCTACATCGACTGGTTCAACAACCGCCGGATCCACAGCTCACTCGGCGATCTCTCCCCGGCGGAGTTCGAGGCGGCCTTCTACGATGTGACCGAACCAGGCGAAGAGGCTGGTTCCCAAACCACCGAGTCTCTAAGAAACCCGGTGTGATTCAATGACCGTCAACTCGCCCTTGCGAAGCTTCACATGGCTGCCGCGCTGGCTGACTTCGGCAAATTCCGCCCTCAAGAGAGTCGTGATGACCTGCGCTCCGCTGACAACTGGCAGCGGCGGGCTCACGCAGAGAGCTGGAACGTGGTGACCGTTGGATGGGCCAGACCGACAGGTTCTCCCTGGTCCTCAAAGTAGAGACCGAGTGCTTCCTTGAGGTTCTCGACGGCGTCATCCGTCGATTCGCCCTGACTCGTTACCTCGACCTCGAGGCAGCGAGCGACGAACAGGTTGCCTTCTTGCGTGATGGCAGCTGTGAACTCCATGCCCACAGCATACGAGAGGGGTGTGCCTTATTCCGTCAGTGCCGCCTCAACCCTCCAAAGAGAACCGATAGACATTGGTCTCTCGCATGAAAGTAGAAACGGGAACACGAGTCTGATCACTCAAGCTCGTCGGGCAAAGCCGTCTGGGTCACGATGAATCACAAGTTAGCTTGCTGCTGTCACAGTGACAAGATAACTTGTGATCGTGGATGATTCCCCACAGATCATCGAGAGCGCCCGGAGGCACGGAATTGTGGATACCGACATCATCCACTGCTTCGACAACCCCATCCTCGTCGAGGACCTCGATGACGATCTCGTCATGCTGGTGGGGCCAGACCGAACTGGCCGCCTCTTGGAGGTCGGTGTCGTTGTCGGCAACGACGGACCCGTCATCGTCCACGCCATGGAAGCTAGAACCAAGTACCTGAGGTGAACACCATGCCAAGAAGCACGAAGCACATCATCGAGCAGGCCGACGAGTTGGCGAGGCGGTTCCAGGACCATGCTCCGGGCTCAAGCAACGTGAAGACTGCGGATTCGCTCCGTGAGGTGCGGCTTGCCTTTCTTCGTCGAGCAGAGGCGGAACAAGAACTTTTCGCCGCCGTCGATGGTGCCCGAGCTGACGGTCAGAGTTGGGCCGCTGTCGGGGCGATGCTCGGCACTTCTGGAGAAGCAGCTCGCCAGCGCTATGGCGCGCCCGCCGTCAAGAACTGAGCTCAGCCCGCCAAAGAAGACCTGTAAACCTTGGTCTCCCTCGAAGCGGTAGAAACCCGATCGCTGCTCATGCCGCTCGCCACGAACTGATCTTGTCCCTGTTCCGTCTCGCAGACCGCGCCATCGACCTCAGCTCTCCGAGCTGAGCACAAGCCCCGGTAGGGCTGGGGGCAAGCGAACCACTTCGGTGGATTTCGAGGAACCGTCCCTCGCTGACGGAGCCTCTCAAGGAGACTTGGCGTAGGTCAGCCATGTTCTCGTGCTCTTCGTGAAAGAGGATCTGGGCGGCACCATCGTGCAGATCCGCCACGGCGGGTGTCCCATCAGCCTCAACAAGGATCGGTTCGATACGGAGCTTCCCATTGACGAGCTGCGTCGCTGTGATCTCGTCACCACCCTCGACACGCTCGATGGAGTCTGGCGTGAACCGAATGACGATCCGCCCGACATACCAAGGGAAGAGACAACGATGTCCGGGAACCGCCAGGATGCTCCTCGTTGGCGGAAACTTCTCCATCTCCGCTTCCCGAATGTTCTCGTCGAACCATCGTGGGCTGTCGTCGACGAAGACCTCAGCACTTCCGACCGCCAGCTGCCCACCAGCGAGGAGCGCGACACGGGCATCGCGTCGCACCGCCGCCGCCTTTGCTGTGAACGCGAGGGGGGATGTGACTACCACCTGGCCATTGACTACGTATGGAGTGACTGGACATGACCCTGGAGTCCCGTCCCCCCGCACCCACGCGAACACTCCGATGGGCGACCTCGAGACGTCATCGAGCGGGTTCATGGTCCAAATCTAGCCACAGGACCGCGACGTCAGCCCTCCAAAGAAAACCGATAAACATTGGTCTCCCTCTGCGCGAACCCACAGCGAACGTAAAGGCGGTTAGCTCCTTCGCGCTTCGGGTTTGACGTCAGGTCAACAGTACGGGAACTCGCTTTGCGTGCCAAGGCGATGGCCGCATCCACCAAGGCTTCTCCGACTCCTTGGCCGCGACTTGCGACATCGACCACTACATCTTCGATCCAGCCTCGAGCTCCCGACGGGGATCGGAATAGGACGAGGGTCAAGGTACCTACGATCCCAGCATCACTTCGCGCCACGAAGAGCGTGGTGTCTGGCGCAGCAACGATCGACTCAAGGTCGTAGGCCTCGACGGTCGGTGCACTCTGAGAAAGCTGAGGGATTAGTCGTCGAAGCGCCTGAACCACCTCAGGACCGACGACATCCACCTCCTCGATCCATATCTCGCTCATGCACCAGCCTCGTCGCCGCGCCACACTGGAGCTCGCACCTGGTCGTAGTGCACGTCATTGATCTCCCCGCGAAGTGCAGAGAACACCGCGTCTCCCCACCGCTCGAGACCGACGAGTGGTGACGGAAGGTCATCCTGGGTGAACCACCCGAGGTCGGAGACCTCGAGAGGATGCGGGGTGAGCGCTCCACCGACGGCACGACAGTGGAAGAGCAGCGAGTAGATCGGGATGCGCGACATCCCGAGGCGCAAGCCGTCGAGAACAGCGATCAACCGAACGGTCTCGACCTCAATCCCAGTCTCTTCCTCAACCTCCTTCTCGACCACCTCTGCGGCCGAGTAGCCGACGTCGCACCAACCGGTTGGGTAGAGCCACACTCCAGAATCGGCTCGCCGGATGAGGAGCAACTCGCCCTTGTCATTCTCGACTGCTGCTCCGACCGCCACCTTCGGGGTCTGATAGCCGGGCACGCCTTTGCCCACCTGGGACATCCACTCGACAACATGACCCTCAGCATCGTCGAGCTGCTCGGGATCCTCCTCTGTCGCGACCTTGATGTCGGCGGCGATCTTCAGGATCTCCTCGAAGCGCTCCTTCTCGTAAAGACTCTCGGTGAACCCCAGGCCGGTCTTCGCCACTGCTGCCAGTGACTCTGACCATCGCCTGAGGACTCGTTCTGGGATCATGCGCTCCACGACTCGCACGCTACCAACCGTCAGCCCCCTCGTCTCCCCGACGCGAGGCATGATGGAGGTATGGCTGTGAACGAAGATTGTCGGCACTACGTCCGGCGCCAAGCCTCGGGAGACGACGTCACCGAGCGGTGCAAGCTCGGGGCCAACGAGCCGCTCCCCTTCACCTGTCCTGAGGGCTGCCTTTTCTATGAACCCCGGGGCATCAATCAGTCCGGCTGGCAGGTTTGAGCCACCCGCAGTGCCTTGGCGCCAACTTTGAAGTAACTTCCAACCATGGCGACGAGCAGGCAGGGAGTTCGCACGTCCCAAGGGGGTGACGATCGAAACGTCCGACTGCTGATCGTCGATGCTGCCTTCTCTGTCCTCCAGGAAGTTGGCCCAACGCGACTTCGGGTCCAAGAGGTCGCTCGGAGGGCAGGGGTCTCCGCAACCCTTCTCTACTACTACTTCGACGGCAAGCACGCCCTCATCGCCGCCGCCTATGCCCGGGACTATGCCCTGATCCTCGAGCGCGACCTCGAACTCACGCGTGCAGTCCTCGCCGGGTCGAAAAGCGCATCGGAGCTCTTCGCCTCCACCCTCGAGACCTACTCTCTGACCTTCAACGACCGCGACATCCGTCGACGACGCCTTGATGCCCTCTCGGCCGCTCAGCACGATCCACTGGTGGCGGCAGCCATCGCTCCTCTGCAAAAGGACTACATCGATGAGCTCCGAACGCAGGTCGAAGCCATCCGCGACGAGGGATGGCTCTCTGCCGATATCGACATCGAGGCCTATCTCCTCGTCATGATGTCGCTACCTTTGGGCCTTGTGTTCAGAGACCTCGACCCGACCTACGAGGTCGATGTGTTCGCAGCACTGGCACTCATGGTGCCGAAAAACACAGCCGCTGACTGAGCATCAACTCTCGAGCACATCCCCGAGGAGATCGACACCAATCCCCTCGTTGCGGAGCCAGGCCACCGCCGCATCGATCCGATCGGCTTGGCCATCGAGCTCGCAGACGATCCACCCAACCGAATCGGCGATGTCAGCACGCCGGATGTCCGGATCGATGTCGAACTCTCTGACCAGGTGAGCCAGCACTGGTCGACGAACCAACGCCTCGGGAAACGTCAACTTGACTCGGACTCGGACTTCGGCGCTCACGAAGATGACGCTAGCCGAGGACGCGGTTGAGGCGTCCGGAACCGAGGCCCTCGAGATCGAGTGCACAGAAGGAGAAGCCTGCAGCCCGGCAGCCAGCCACGATTTCGGAGCGCTTTGCGATGGCACGATCGAGTTCCGCCTCAGGTACCTCGACCAGAGCCACCTCGCCGTGATGGCGAACCCGAAGATCGCTGAAGCCCAGATCTCGCAGCGAAGCCTCGGCCCGCTCGACTGAGCGGAGGCGCGACATCGTGACCGGCGTGCCATAGGGCAGCCGCGAGGCCAAGCAGGGCGACGAGGGCTTGTCGGCAGTCGGGAGCTCAAGTCGGGCGGACTCAGTCCGGATCATCGCCTTGGTCATGCCGAGCTCCACCAGCGGAAAGATCGCTCCACGCTCTGCGGCGACCTGCTGGCCGGGCCGATGGTCGCCGAGATCGTCGAGGTTGACACCGAGCAGGACGATCGCCCCACGCTCGCTGGCGATGGGAGCAAGCGCGTCCATCAGGTGGGTCTTGCACCAGGCACAGCGATCAGCTCCGTTGGCCACATAGCGAGGATCGGCGAGCTCGTCAGTGGTGACGACAAGGTGGTTCAGCCCGAGGCGTCCTGCCAGATCGCGCGTCCCATCCTCCTCGGCTGCGGCAAGCGAGGCGGAGCTCGCCGTCACGCAGAGCGCGTCGGGACCAAGCGCTGCGGTGGCGGCAACGGCAAGGTAGGTCGAGTCCACGCCACCAGAGAATGCCACCACCACCGGGCCGAGTGACCGGAGGTGGTCGATCAGCTGTTCGCTCATCGGCGTCACCGGGCGATGGCGCCGATCACCTCGTCGATCGACCCGACCATGCCCGTATAGAAGGGGCCGAACTCCGCATAGCGAGTCGAAGCCTCATCGAATCGCATCGTGTAGACGCAGTCCTTGACGTCATCGGGGTGCACCCCAAAGAGCGTCACCCCCCACTCCCAATCGTCGAGGCCAGTCGAGCCTGTCACCACCTGGAGGATCCGCCCGTGGAATTCCCTGCCGGACTTCCCGTGCGCCATCATGAGCTCTCGGCGATCCTCATAGGCAAGCGCGTACCAGTTGTCCGCCTCACCGCGTCGCTTTGACATGGGATAGAAGCAGAAGGCCCGCATCCCCTCAGGTGGAAGGTTGGGGTGGAGTCGCGCTTCTAAGATGTGCTCAGGCGTGCTGGTGGCGTACTCAGATACCTCGGTAAGCGAGACATAGGACTCGACGGCCTCGAGCCCTGACCCTTCAAGGCCGGTCTGGAGCCGCCGGAGCGCCCAGAGGTCCTCCGCAGTGGCCATCACGCACAGGTCTGCCTTGTGGCCGACGATCGCCGCCACCACCGTCTGGCAGCCGTCGGATTCAGCCGAGTCGATCGCCGCAGAGACCACCGCAGCGTCAATGCCAGGTTGAACTTTCAAAAAAAGGTGGATGACGTTCCACCCAACCGAGGGGGACAGGGGGTCAGGGGTAAGCGCCACGCTTCCATGCTACGCCCGACGGAGCGTCATCCTGCCAGCGCGACCGAGACCCCGGACTCCACCACGGAGAACCTCAGAGCGTCCGGACGCCTCGATCAGGTGATCAGCGTCCAGGGACCGCAGGAATGGTCGAGAGTCCCTCGGCCAATCGGTCCTCGTCGAATGCCTCGTCGACCATGCGCCCATTGAGGTAGGCGTCATAGGACGCAAGGTCGAAGTGGCCATGTCCGCACAGGGCCGTCAGGATGACGGTCTCCTCGCCGGTCTCCTTGGCTCGCAGCGCCTCTTGGACGGTGGCGGCAAGCGCATGGGTCGGCTCCGGGGCCGGAACGATCCCCTCGGTCCGAGCGAACTGGAGTCCGGCGGCGAAGCACTCGGATTGGGGCACGCTGATGGCCTCCATCAGGCCCAGCTCATAGATATGGCTGATCAGCGGTGACATCCCGTGGTACCGCAGGCCGCCGGCGTGGATCGGGTCCGGCACGAAGTCATGGCCGAGCGTGTGCATCTTCATCAATGGGGTCATCCCAGCGGAGTCGCCGAAGTCATAGGCATAGGTGCCGCGTGTCAGCGACGGGCACGACGCCGGTTCCACCGCACGGATCGTCGGCGACATATTGCCCGCCAGCTTCTCGCGCAGGAACGGGAAGGCGAGGCCGGCGAAGTTCGATCCGCCACCGGTGCAGCCGACGATCAGATCCGGCGAACGCTCACCGGCCTTGTCGAGCTGCAGAAGTGCCTCCTCACCGATGATCGTCTGGTGCATCAGCACGTGGTTGAGCACACTGCCGAGGGCGTAGCGGATCTCAGGGTCGGGAGCTGCGACCTCGACGGCCTCCGAGATAGCGATGCCGAGCGAGCCCGGGTGGTTCGGGTTCTGGGCGAGGTAGGACCGGCCTGCCGCAGTCAGCTCCGAGGGTGACCGGTGGACGACCCCGCCAAAGGCCTCGATCATCAGGCGACGGTAGGGCTTCTGGTCGTAGCTGGCACCCACTTGCCAAACTTCGCACTCGAGGTCGAACAAGGCGCAGGCGAAGGCCAAGGCGGTACCCCACTGACCGGCACCCGTCTCGGTGGTGAGCTTCTTCACTCCGGCGAGCTTGTTGTAATACGCCTGCGGGACGGCGGTGTTGGGCTTGTGACTCCCCGCCGGACTCACTCCCTCGTACTTGTAATAGATGTGCGCCGGCGTATCGAGCGCCTGCTCGAGACGGTGGGCCCGGAAGAGGGGGGACGGCCTCCACTGGCGGTAGACGTCGAGGACCGCTCCGGGGATGTCGATGTAGCGCTCCTGCGAGACCTCCTGAAGGATGAGGTCCATTGGGAACAGCGGGGCGAAGTCCTCGGGGCCGGCTGGCTCAAGCGTCCCGGGGTGGAGCGCAGGAGGAGGTGGCTCTGGCAGATCCGGCACGATGTTGTACCAAGCCGTCGGCATCTCCGACTCGTCGAGCAGGATCTTGTGCTGACGTACGGACTCGTCCATGGTGTGGCCTCCATTTGGTCGTGTGCATCAAGTTAGTCAAGGCGCCTCCCGCTCGCACCTTGACAGACACCACCGAGATCACAACGCGAGACGAGCGGCCCGTAGGCCGCTCGTCTCATCGTGCTCTCGCTCGAACCGAAGGACTAGAAGTCGTCCATCCCGCCCGGCATGGCCGGAGCCGATTCTGCCGGCTTGTCCACGATGACCGCCTCGGTCGTCAGGAACAGCGCCGCGATCGACGCTGCGTTCTGCAGCGCTGACCGAGTCACCTTGGCGGCGTCGATGACTCCCGCCTTCAAGAGATCCTCGTACTCACCGGTGGCAGCGTTGAGGCCTTCGGTGCCCTTCTTGAGGTTGCGCACCTTGTCGACCACTACGCCACCATTGAGACCGGCGTTCTCAGCGATCTGGGTCAGAGGCGCTTCGACGGCCGAGGCCACGATCCGCGCCCCTGTGGCAATGTCACCCTCGAGCGTCTTGGCCAACTCAAGGATCGCCGTCTGACTGCGGAGCAGGGCCACACCACCACCGGGGACCACTCCTTCCTCGATGGCCGCCTTGGTCGTCGACACGGCATCCTCGATGCGGTGCTTCTTCTCCTTGAGCTCCACCTCGGTGGCCGCTCCAACCTTGATGACCGCCACACCACCCGACAACTTGGCGAGACGCTCCTGGAGCTTCTCTCGGTCGTAGTCGGAGTCGGTGTTCTCGATCTCGGTCTTGAGCTGGTTGATCCGACCCTTGATGTCGTCATCGACTCCAGCACCTTCGACGATGGTCGTCTCGTCCTTGGTGATGACGACCTTGCGTGCAGTTCCAAGGAGGTCGAGGGTGACTGACTCGAGCTTCAGGCCGACCTCTTCGGTCACTACCTGAGCACCCGTGAGGATGGCGATGTCCTGAAGCATGGCCTTGCGGCGCTCGCCGAAGCCCGGAGCCTTGACGGCGACCGATCGGAAGGTCCCGCGGATCTTGTTGACCACAAGCGTGGCCAGGGCCTCGCCCTCGATGTCCTCGGCGATGATCACGAGGGCCTTGCCCGACTGCATGACCTTCTCGAGGATTGGCAGGAGGTCCCGCACCGCAGTGATCTTCGTGCCGACGAGCAGGATGTAGGGGTCTTCGAGAACCGCCTCCATGCGCTCAAGGTCGGTGGCGAAGTACGGAGAGATGTACCCCTTGTCGAAGCGCATGCCCTCAACGAGGTCCATATCCATGCCGAAGGTCTGCGACTCCTCGACCGTGATGACCCCGTCCTTGCCCACCTTGTCGATGGCCTCAGAGATCATCTGGCCGATCTCGGTGTCCGCAGCGGAGATGGACGCCACCTGGGCGATCTGCTCCTTGGACTGTGCGGGCTTGGCGAGGGCGTGGATACCTTCGACCGCCTTCTCGACCGCAGCCTCAATGCCCTTCTTGAGGCTCATCGGGTTGGCGCCGGCGGCCACGTTACGCAGGCCCTCACGGACCATGGCCCAGGCCAGAACGGTGGCCGTGGTCGTTCCGTCACCAGCGACTTCATCGGTCTTCTTGGCGACCTCCTTGACGAGGTCGGCACCGATCTTCTCGAAGGGGTCCTCGAGGTCGATCTCCTTGGCGATGGACACACCGTCGTTGGTGATGGTGGGGGCTCCCCACTTCTTGTCGAGGACCACATTGCGGCCCTTCGGGCCGAGGGTCACTCGGACAGCGTCAGCCAGCTTGTTCATGCCGGTCTCGAGCGACCTGCGGGCTTCCTCGTCAAAAGCGATCATCTTCGCCATGGTTCGTCCTCCTGGGGGGGGTGTTGGAGTCGTCGGTTGAGAGCCCATATTAGCACTCTGGGCTTAGGAGTGCTAGCAGACGAGATGGGTGACTGCTAACTCCGTTGGTCTTCGGGGTGACTCAACCTCCTGCGACCGCCGGGACGATCGAGAGCACCTGTCCCTCGGTGACGGGCGTCTCAATCCCCTGAAGGAAACGGACGTCCTCGTCGGCGAGGAACACGTTCACGAAGCGTCGCAGCGCACCGTTCTCGTCGAAGATTCGCTCTCCGAAGCCGGGGTTCGTCGCGTCGAGGGCGCGCAGGGCATCGCCCACGGTCGCTGCCTCGACGGGTATCTCCCCGACGCCTCCGGTGAGCTGGCGCAACTGGGTGGGGATGCGGACGGTGATGGCCATGGTGTTCTCCTTGGGTTCAGGGTGATCAGGGTCGGACTGGGTCGTCGAGACCAAGCGCGAGATCGAAGGCGTCGAGGGTCGCTGGGATGGTGTGACTCGGTCCGACGTGGCCCGTGAGGGCCTCGACCGTCTTGAGCCCATGGCCCGAGACGATGGCCACGGTGCGCTCATCAGGTCGGATCACGCCCTCGGCGGCGAGTTTGGCCAGGGTTGCGATGGTGACGCCGCCGGCAGTCTCTGCGAAGATCCCCTCAGTTCGGGCCAGCAGCTTGATCCCCTCGATGATCTCCGCATCGGTGACCGAGCCGCACGCTCCCCCAGTTCGACGGATCACATCAAGCGCGTACCAACCGTCCGCAGGATTCCCGATGGCCAAGGACTTGGCGATGGTGTTGGGGCGGACTGGAGCGATGGCATCGACCTTGTTTGAGAAGGCGGTGGCGACTGGGGAGCACCCCGATGCCTGCGCACCCGACACCCGCACCGAGGGGATCTCATTGAGGATGCCCACCTTGCCGAGTTCGGCGAATCCCTTCTCCACCTTGGTCAGCTGCGATCCCGAGGCAATCGGGACCACCACGTGGTCGGGTGCCTGCCAGCCCAGCTGCTCGGCGATCTCAAACGCCAGAGTCTTGGAACCTTCGGCATAGTAGGAGCGGACGTTGACGTTGACGAAGGCCCATGACGGACGCTCGCTGGTCAGCTCGGCACAGAGCCGGTTCACATCGTCATAGGTGCCGTCTACGGCGATGACCTTCCCGCCGTAGACCGAGGTCATCATGATCTTGGCGGCCTCGAGGTCTGATGGAATGAGTACCACCGACGCCATCCCCGCCCGGGCCGCGTGCGCGGCGACCGAATTGGCCAGGTTCCCGGTGGAGGCACATGCCGCGACCTTGAAGCCGAGCTGGCGAGCCTTGGTCAATGCCACCGAGACCACGCGGTCCTTGAACGATCCGGTCGGATTTGCGGTGTCGTCCTTGATCCACAGCTCCTTGATCCCGAGCTCGGCACCAAGTCGCTCAGCCCGCACCAGCGGGGTGTACCCGGCCCCAAGATCGACCGGAGAGGACTCTGAGACCGGCAGGAGGTCGTGATACCGCCACATCGAGCGAGGTCCGGCCTCGATTGATTCACGCGAGATGACCTTGGCGATCTCGTCGTAGTCATAGGCCACCTCGAGGGGCCCGAAGCAGAAGTCGCATACATGAAGCGCCTCAGCAGGGAAGTCACGGCCACACTCACGACACCTCAGGCCAAGAACCGTTGACATTGCAACTCCTTCTCATCGATCGGGCGTTGGCACCCAACTCGACGATTTCACGTCGGTCTGGTTGCCGCAGCGTCAAAGGGCCCGTCCCTCAGCTGCTCTGGATGATTCTCCATTGTCTCGCGCTCGGCGCTCTACGTCAATGCCGCGCCGATATCCCCGCCGAGCCACTAGAAAAGATCCGTGGAACGGATCGACGAACAAGCGGGGACGACGATCATCCCAGCTGCCCTTCTCTCTGGGCCGGCGGTCAGCGCGGTCAAGGGCGATCACCGAATCAGCGTCGTGATCCCCGCACGCGACGAGGAGAAGACCATCGCCGCCGTGATCTCGGCCGTCCATCCGTATCTCTCCGACGCAGGGCCAGGGCTCATCGACGAGGTGATCGTGGTCGATGATGGATCAACCGACGCCACCGTGGCCGAAGCCACCAGCGCCGGTGCTCGCGTCCTTTCCATCGACGGGGATGGCAAGGGTGGGGCCATGAGGGCTGGTGTGAACGTAGCGATCGGCGACATCATCGTCTTTCTCGACGGCGACGTCGCCAACATGCGACCCAATTACCTTCCCCGCCTCGTGGGTCCCCTCCTGCTCAACCCTGACGTCATGCTCGTCAAGGGTCACTACGACCGGTCCTTCGAAGGTGCGGCAACAGGCGGCGGTCGAGTGACCGAGCTCGCCGCTCGACCCATCCTCACGCTGCTGTTTCCCGAGCTCGCGTCGGTTCGCCAACCGCTTGCTGGCGAGACGGCATTGCGTCGAGAGGTCATCGAGACCTGCGGGCTCGACAATGGCTACCGCGTCGAGATCGGGCTGCTGATAGACGTGTGGAGGACTTGGGGGATCGCGGCAATCGCAGAGGTCGATCTGGGCCTGCGCATCCATCGGAACCGTCCACTCAGCCAACTTGGTCCGATGGCATCCGAGGTCATCGCTGCTGCACTCGAGCGCAGCGAGATCATCAGTGCGGATCTGACCTGAGGGTCAGCCAGCGCCGTTGAGGTCAGGACCGACCAGCACGACGAGATCGTCACCATTGGCGCCAGGTACTGGGACCGAGGTGGTGAGAGGCTGGACGACCGATGCAGGCAGTTTGAGGTCCTTGGCCATCTGGAGTCCCGCCGCTCGACGCCCGCCGGCGAAATAGACCGTGGAGCTCGGGGCCGTTGAGGAGGCATTGACGGGAGGAAGGGTGCTCCACCCCTGCTCCTGGAGCGTCGCTGTCACCGATGTCGCAACACCTGCTGTCGCCGTCCCATTGGCCACCTGCACCTGAATTTCGGAGCGATTGACCGCTGGGTGGTTCTTCTGGTGCGCCCTCGCCACAGTTGTCGTGGTCACCGCCGATGCGGGGCCGTTGGGCTTGGACCCGTCAGAGGAGGTCAGTGAGGACAGAGCGATGACAGCCACCACCACAAAGGCGATCGCCAAGAGAACGGCACGTGTCGTGTCGAGGCCGCCGGCATGGACCGTCGGCGTCGCTGACGGGGGCGTTGAATCGTCGGTCACTTGGCACAGCCTGCCAACATCGAGGTGATCTGGCAAGAGCGTCGAGCGTGCGGGCTGTCCGCATGGCTGCCAGCCTCCTATCCTTGGGGACGGACCAGCCGGTGTGGCGCAGTGGTAGCGCAGGCGATTTGTAATCGTCAGGTCGTGGGTTCGATCCCCACCACCGGCTCTGAACGACGTTGTGTCGCAGCCTCGGCCGGCTTGCATCAGACGGACTTCACTGTCGCTCCCGGTGACAAGACGAGCGGAGCCGGGTGCTCTGTCCAGCTGTGGACTGGGACCGAACCAGAAGGACACATCCTGTTCGTCATGACGACACCACCAGTGGACTTCGGTGCTCCCGCCTTGCCTGCTCGTCGTCCACGCGATCAGATGGGCGCAATGTCCTCTTCGCCGACATCGATGCTCAGGGAGTTCCGAGCCTTCATCCTGCGCGGCAATGTGGTCGACCTCGCCGTGGCCGTGGCCATCGGTGCCGCATTCACCGCGGTGATCACCTCGCTCGTTGCCGCCTTCATCACCCCGATCATCGGTGCGGTCTTCGGTCGCGACTTCTCCAAGCTGTCGTTCTCGGTGAACGGTTCAGTCTTCAAGTACGGGCTATTCGTGAATGCTCTGCTGACCTTCCTGATCACGGCCACGGTGGTCTTCTTCTTCGTTGTCAAGCCACTTCAGACCCTCCTGCGCCGTCTCGACATGGCACCGGCCGAGCCGCTGCCGAGCGCTGCGTGCCCTAAGTGCCTCACGGAGATCCCCATCATCTCGACGCGATGCCGGGCGTGTACGTCGGAGCTCGCCGAGGGTTGGTCGCCTGAGACCTGAGGTTCAGTCGGCGATCAGGAGCCTCAGCCGAGGCTGCGCTGACGGGCCACCTCGAACAGGGCAACTCCGCCAGCAACCGAGGCATTCAGTGACTCGATCGATCCGACCTGCGGGATCGAAGCCAGCGCAGAGCAGCGCTTCCGAGTGAGCGGGGCGAGACCCTTCTCCTCGCTACCGATAACCAAGGCGATCGGTAGGTCCGTCATCGGCGTCTGCCAGAGCGAGCGCTTGGCTTCACCAGCGAGGCCCACCGTCTCGATCCCGGCCTTGGCCAACTGCTCGAGGGCGACCGGGATGCCGGGGACGAGGCAGAAGCGGAGGTGTTCGATCGCCCCGGCGGCCACCTTGGCCACCGTGGGTGAGATCCGCACCGATCGATGCCGGGGGAGCACCACACCAGTCACCCCAGCACCCTCGGCACTGCGCAGCAATGACCCGAGGTTGTGTGGGTCTGTGAGGCCGTCGCAGACAAGCAGGAATGGCTGCACCGACAGCTCAGGAAGCATCAGTTCCTCGAGCGACACCGGCTTGAGCGATCGGGCCCGTGCGATCACGCCCTGATGGGACTCGGTGAGAGCGATTCGCTCAAGCCTGGCCTTGGGGATCACCTCGAGCGGGATGTGATCTCGCCGACAGAGCGCCTCGATCCGATCGAGCTGCTCCGAGGGATCGAGCTCGGCCGCCATGGCGACCCGCTGGATTGGGCGAGCCCGAGCCTCAAGCAGGGCCAGCACCGCTCTGCGTCCTTCCACCTGATCGCCGCCGAGCGTGTTCGGGCCTGGACCATTGCGCCGGTCAGGACGACCACCACCCTGTCCGGGTCGGCGAGCCGGAGGACGTGCACCCGCAGGTCTGCCGTTGCCACCGGAACCCTTCGGTGATCGACGCGGTGCTGGGGTCATGAGGCCTCCTCAAGCAGGGCGACGGCAACTGCGGCAATCCCCTCGGCCCGCCCGATGGCGCCGAGGTGATCGGTGGTGCTGGCGGTGATCGATACGGGAGCACCGACGGCCTCGGAGAGCAGCATGGCCATCTCATCAAGGCGATGAGCCAGTCGAGGACGCTGGGCGAGGATGGTCAGCGAGGCTGACTGACACCAGAAGCCCGAAGCCGCCACGTGCTCGACGGTCTGGGCCAGCAACACCATCGAGTCAATGCCGGCGAGAGAGGGGTCATCGACCCCGAACTGTCGGCCGAGGTCACCGATTCCGGCGCCGCTGAGCAGCGCATCAATCAGCGCATGGACGGCGGCGTCGGCGTCGGAATGCCCGGCGAGGCCAGGGGATCCTTCAATGAGCAGCCCCCCGAGTCGGAGTGGTCGAGCGGGGTCATCGCTGAATGCGTGGACATCGATGCCCTGGCCGATCCTCATGCCCGTCCCTCCATCATCTGACTCGCCAGCAGCAGGTCTCCCGGCGAGGTGATCTTGAGGTTCTCGGACTCGCCGGGCACCACCACCACGGCACCGCCAAGCGCCTCGACGAGCGCACCGTCATCCGTCGCTTCGGGTGTGCCGGCGTGGGCAGCCACCAGAGCGCTGCGGCGGAAGGCCTGTGGCGTCTGGACCGCCACCAGCTCGGAGCGGTCCAGGGTCTCGATGGCGCGACGGCGGCCCTCGACGTCGATCACCCGCTTGATCGTGTCGGTGATCGCCAGACCGGGAATGGCCCCATCAAGAGCAGCATCGGCGAGCTCCGCCACGACAGCGAGAAAGAGCCGCTCTGATGCCAGCGGGCGAGCGGCATCGTGGACCACGACCACCTCCGCGTTGGGGTCCACGGCGATCAACCCAGCACGGACCGATTGCGATCGCGTGGCTCCGCCGATCACCACGCGGTCGGCGCCGTGGTCGGACAGCTCGGCGTCAGCAGGCACGACCAGGATCACCTCATCGGCCACCGAACGACACGCCGTGACAGAGCGTGCCGCCACCGAGACCCCGCCCAGGCTCATGAATTGCTTGTGGCCGCCGAAGCGACGGCCCGAGCCGCCGGCCACCACGATGGCCGAGCAGCGCATCCTACGGAAGGGCGTCGCTGAGACGCTGCTCCGCTGTCTCCTCGTCGACATTCAGCGCGAAGGTCAACTCAGAAACCAGGATCTGACGAGCTCGCGAGAGCATCCGCTTCTCGCCGGCTGACAGGCCCTTGTCCTTGTCCCGGATCGAGAGGTTCCGCACCACCTCGGCCACTTGGTAGATGTCGCCAGAGCGGAGCTTCTCCGAGTGGTTCTTGTACCGACGAGACCAGTTGGTCGGCATCCGAGCCTCCTTCTTGCGGAGCACGGCGAACACCTCCTCGACCTCTTCGTCGTTGATGACCTCTCGCAGGCCCACACCCTCGGTGTTGTCAGCCGGAACCATGAGCGTCAGGTCGCCATAGGCGAGCTTGAGGATCAGGTACTCCTTCTTCTCACCGAAGGCGACGCGCTTCTCTCGCTTCTCGATGATGGCCGCCCCGTGGTGGGGGTACACAACCTTGTCGCCGACCTTGAATCCCATATCTCTCCCTCATCGGACCGCCCACCGGGCCGCGTGGAGGCGGTCAGGGCGCTTAGGAACCTGCGAGCGCAACGTGGCTGGCAGGGCATGTCATTCTACCAGCCCTCGGCTCGATCTCCCTCTCGGGTCACTGTGGCAGCCGGAGGCGAGTCTGGTGCGAGGTCGCGAAGCACCCGCAGCAGCGCCGCCACGGTGGCAATCTCGACGCGAGTACAGCCGTCGGGGACAGTGACTCCCGGGGGGACCACCATGCGGGTCAGGCCGATGCGCTCGGCCTCTCGCAGCCGGCGGTCCATGGCGGCAACGGGCCGGAAGGCACCGGTCAATCCGACTTCACCGAGGCAGACCACGGCCGGATCGAGTGCCACGCCGGTATGGGCGGACAAGATCGCGGTCATCACCGCCATGTCCACTGCCGGCTCCGCCGCCTTGACTGCCCCTGAGCAGGCTACGAACACGTCGGACCGCCCGAGGCCGAGCTCGCCGTGGGCATCGAGCACTGCGGTGAGTTGCCGGAGTCGAGTCGCGGGAATCCCCTGGGTCACCCGGGCCGGCGAACCCGCCGCAGGCGTCACGAGGGCTTGGATCTCGACCGCGAGGGGGTGAGCCCCCTCGGCCAGGATCGAAGCCACCGATCCTGGCAAGGGCTGGCCTCGCTCCGCCAGGAGCGCCGCCGAGGGATCGGCCACCGACACCAGGCCGTGCTCCTCCATGGTCAAGATGCCGACCTCGCCAGCCCGGCCGTAGCGGTGTTTGGTCGTCGTCAGTACTCGCCGCTGATGATGCCGGTCGCCCTCGATGTGCAAGACCGTGTCGACGAGATGCTCAAGCGATCGCGGTCCCGCGAGGTCGCCGTCCTTGGTGACATGGCCAACCAGGATCAACATGGTCCCCGAACGACGGGCGAACTGTGAGAGCGACTCAGCGGCCGTCCGGACCTGGGTCACACTGCCTGGCGACCCGCTCTGCGACGGCGTGTGGAGCGTCGAGACCGAGTCGATGACCGCCACCGACGGATTCCGTTGCTCGAGGGCTCGCTCGACATCGGGAAGGTGCGAGGTGGCGAGAAGACTGACCCCGTGGCGTTCGGCACCAAGACGGCGAGCTCGAGCCCCCACTTGGGTCACGGACTCTTCGGCCGAGACGATCAGGATCTCTCCCTCATCGATGGCGTCTCGCAGTCGAGCTGCGATCTGCAGGCACAGTGTCGACTTTCCGATCCCCGGCTCGCCGATCACCAGGGTCACTGACCCCGTGGTCACCCCTCCACCGAGCACTCGATCGAGCTCCGTGATCCCGGTGGCCACCGTCACGATCTCCGCCACGTCCTCGAGTGGTTGGAGCGACACGGGGGCCGAGGATGCCGAGGATGCGAATGCCTCTTCGATCGTGTTCCAGGCGCCGCACGTCGGACATTGGCCCGTCCAGCGGGCTGCCGGCGCTCCGCACTCCGTGCAGGCGTAGGGAGGTGGTTTCGGACTCATGCCCCGAACTCTAGGCACGCGGTGCGACAGCGCACCGATGCGAGTGAGCTACTCCGCGATTCCGGCAGAACCGGCCATCTCGACCTCCGGAGGCTCGAAGCCCTCGATGGCCGTGAAGCTCAGCTCGGTTCCATCATCACCCTCAGTCACGTCCACCACGATGGTCTCGCCGACTCGGAACTCCTTCCACAAGAGCTTCTCCGACAGCGGGTCCTCGATGAGGTGTTGGATGGCCCGACGAAGCGGACGGGCACCGAGCTGCGGGTCGTACCCCTGCTCGGCCACGAAGACCCGAGCCTCAGTGGTCAGTTCGAGACCGATCCCCTGGAGGGCCAACTGGTCGATTGTCCGCTTGAGCAGGAAGTCAGCGATCTCGATGACCTCCTGCTGCGTCAGCTCGTGGAAGACAATGGTGTCATCGATCCGGTTGAGGAACTCCGGCCGGAAGTGCGCCTTGAGGGCCTCGTTGACCTTGACCTTCATCTTCTCGTGCGTGACCGACTCGCTGGTCTTCGAGAAGCCCAGTGTGGCCTTCCGTAGATCAGCGGTGCCAAGGTTCGACGTCATGATCAGCACGGTGTTCTTGAAGTCCACGGTACGGCCTTGGCTGTCGGTCAGCCGCCCATCCTCGAGGATCTGCAGGAGCGTGTTGAACACATCAGGGTGAGCCTTCTCGACCTCATCGAAGAGCACGACGCTAAAGGGCTTGCGGCGGACGGCTTCAGTGAGCTGGCCGCCCTCCTCGTAGCCCACGTAGCCAGGAGGTGACCCGACGAGTCGGCTCACGGTGTGCTTCTCCATGTACTCCGACATGTCGAGCTGAATGAGCGCGTCCTGATCATCGAAGAGGAACTCGGCCAGGGTCTTGGCCAGCTCGGTCTTCCCCACACCCGTCGGTCCGAGGAAGATGAATGACCCTCCCGGACGACGCGGGTCCTTGAGGCCAGCCCGAGTGCGTCGGATGGCCTTCGAGAGAGCCGTGACGGCCTCTTCCTGACCGACGATCCTCTTGTGGAGCTCGTCCTCCATGCGCAAGAGCTTGGCCGTCTCCTCCTCGGTGAGGCGATAGACCGGGATGCCGGTCCAGGTCGCCAGGACCTCGGCAATGACCTCCTCGTCGACGACGTCGAACATCTCGACGCCATCGGCACGGAACTCCGCCTCCTGGGCCTCCTTGGTCTCGAGACGCTCGCGCTCCTGCTCGGCCAACTTCTTGGCCTGCTCGAAGGCACCCTTCTCGATGGCCGTCTCCTTGTCGCGGCGCAGCCGAGCGATCTCCTCGTCGAGCGCTCGATGGGTCGCGGGGACGTGCATCCGACGGATGCGCAGGCGGCTGCCCGCCTCGTCGATGAGGTCGATCGCCTTGTCGGGAAGGAACCGGTCGGCGACATAGCGGTCGGCGAGGTTGGCGGCTGCCACGAGGGCCTGGTCGGTGATGGTCACCGCGTGGTGGTCCTCGTAACGGTCGCGCAGGCCCTTGAGGATGTCGATGGTCATGGCCACCGAGGGCTGTTCGACCTTCACCGGCTGGAAGCGGCGCTCGAGCGCGGCATCCTTCTCGACATGCTTGCGGTACTCGTCGATGGTCGTCGCTCCGATGGTCTGCAGCTCGCCACGAGCCAGCATCGGCTTGAGGATGCTGGCGGCATCGATCGCCCCCTCGGCGGCACCTGCTCCCACCAAGGTGTGAATCTCATCGATGAACAGCACGATGTCGCCTCGGCTCTTGATCTCCTTGAGGACCTTCTTGAGGCGCTCCTCGAAGTCGCCGCGGTAGCGAGACCCGGCCACCAGGGCACCGAGATCGAGGGTGTAGAGCTGCTTGTCAGTCAGGGTCTCCGGGACCTGGCCATCAACGATCTTCTGGGCGAGGCCCTCCACGATGGCGGTCTTGCCGACGCCAGGCTCACCAATGAGCACAGGGTTGTTCTTGGTCCGGCGCGAGAGCACCTGCATGACACGCTCGATCTCTGACTCGCGTCCCACCAGCGGGTCAAGCTTGCCGTCCTTGGCCGCTTGGGTCAGGTTCTTGCCGAACTGGTCGAGCACCGCCGAGCCTGAGCCCGCCTCCGTCGAGGGGCCACCGCCAGAGGAGGACCCAGCCTGGTCCTTGCCCTGATAGCCCGACATCATCTGGATGACCTGCTGACGGACCCGGGCGAGATCGGCATTCAGCGAGATGAGGACCTGAGCGGCGACGCCCTCGCCCTCGCGGACGAGGCCGAGCAGCATGTGCTCGGTTCCGATGTAGGAGTGACCCAGTTGCAGTGCCTCTCGCAGCGACAGCTCAAGGACCTTCTTGGCTCGAGGCGTGAACGGAGGAGATCCGGCCGACGGCGGGTTCCCGGTCATCCCGATGGTCTCCTCGACCTTCTCGCGGACGGCCTCGAGCGTGATGCCCATGGCATCGAGGGCCTTGGCGGCGACGCCCTCGCCCTCGTGGATGAGACCCAGCAGAATGTGCTCGGTCCCGATGAAGCTGTGGTTCAGCAGCCTGGCCTCTTCTTGGGCCAGCACCAAGACCCTTCGGGCTCGGTCGGTGAATCTCTCGAACAACTGCCCTCCTCGGCGTTATGGCTCGCCTTCTGAGTGTACCGGTCGGCCGTCACCGATGAGTCGGCAGGCTGACAAGATCCTTGCTCACGACGTCTGGACCCTCGAGTGATCTAGGCGGTCGGGTGGGCGCCTATCGTGGTCCGGGTGAACCCACTCGCCACGCTGAGCATGCCGCTCCTCGATGAGGACATGCGGCGATTCGAGCCACTGCTGGCTGAGTCGATCATCATCGGGGACCCCTTCCTCGACGAGGTCACCACGCACCTGCTCGCTGCCGGTGGCAAACGCCTCCGGCCTCTGCTGGCCATCGCCTCGGCCACCGGTGGCGACCGAGAGGGCACGCAGGATGACCTGCTCGGTGGCGTCTCCCTCGAACTCATGCACCTCGCCTCGCTTTACCACGACGACGTGATGGACGAGGCGACGATGCGACGCAATGTCGAGAGCGTCAACTCGCGCTTCGGCAATCTCGTCGCCATCGTGGCGGGGGACTTCCTCATGGCGCGCTCAGCCGGCATCGCCGCCGATCTCGGCACCCCGGTCGCCAGCCTCTTGGCCCGGACACTGGCGTTGCTGACCCGAGGTCAAGTCTCAGAGGTCCGGACCGCCTTCGACGTCAACCGATCGATGGACGACTACTACGAGGCCATCAAGGGTAAGACCGCTGCCCTCATGGCCTCGTCGTGCCGGGTCGGGGCGCTGACCTCGGGAGCCTCCGAGGAGCGCGCTGATGCCCTCGATGCCTACGGCGAGGCAATTGGCTTGGTCTTCCAGCTGCGCGACGACATCCTCGACATCACCGCCGTGGACGGCCAACTCGGGAAGCCGGCTGGACAAGACCTCGCGGAGGGGATCTACACCTACCCAGTGCTCGTCGCTCTGGCCGAGCCGACCATCGGTCCTCGGCTGTCCGAGATCCTGGGCTCTCCTCTCGATGACGACCAACGGGAGGATGCTCGTCTCCTCGTAGCTCAGAGCGATGGGATCGCCGCCGCGATGTCCGCAGCCCTCGGTCACGTTGACGAGGCGGTGGCTGCCACCGAGGGCTTTGGCAGCGCAAGGCTCCAGCAGGGGTTCTCGGACCTCGCCCGCTCGCTCCTCGTCGGCCTCCCCGAGGCCTGAACCCACCCGACGGAGACCTCGGCGCTACCCCGAGGGCAGACGCTTGCGTGTCAGGACCTCGCCGAGGACATCTCCACCTACCCCGTCCTCTTCATCCTCAGGGACCAGACCGTCGGCGAGCAGATGGCCGAGCTGATCGGCCACCCAGTGGACGAGGGCGGGCGCCCTGGTGGTCGGGGCCGACGCCGTCCCGGCGACGCCGCCTGGCCACCCGACAAGATTCGGGCGACCAGGCAGGCGAGGCGCCAGGGCGGGCGGCCTAGGCGGCGCAGGCTGCGGTGACGAGTCCCGATACCGCGACGAGGTCCGCTCGGACACCGCTGAGCTTGGTGATTCTGGCGGCCATGGCGGCGGCCTTGGCTGTCTTACCGGCGGCCGTCGCAACGCCCTGATCGGCACGGAGCTTGGCGAGGCGTCCGTCGAGCTTGCCCTCCGCCCCGGTCAGGTGGTGCTGGACGGCCGGCGCCACGGTGCAACTGAACCCGGCAGGCAGCACGCCGGAGGTGGCGATCTGGTGGACGTCGGCGAGCAGGGCGTGGACCGCTTCGACCCGTCCGGCAACCTTGACCGCCGTCGGCGAGGACGACGAGGCGCCCGGGCACGACGACAGGATCACGCTCGCCACGACCGGCAGGTCGCTGGCGACCTGCTGTGCTGTAGCAAGGCGGGCCTGAACCCTCGCCGCACGAGGCGTCCCGGCCGCGGCAGTGGCGGCGGCCTCGAGCTTCGCCTCGATGCTGGGGAGCCGCTGCTCGGCGGCGGCGATGCGACCGAGGAGACGGTTGGCCACCGAGCACGAGACGTCGCTCGGGAGGGTCTTGGTCATGGCGACGGCGTGGAGAGCGGCCACGCGATCGGCCTGGCTGGGGTGGCCTCCGCTCGGACCCGACGCACCGGCGACGCCGACGGCCCCGAGGCTGACGGCGGAGCTGAGTGCTGCGATGGAAGCAATGAACTTGGTCTTCATGATCACATCCTTTTGGATCACTCTTCGTTCGACGAAACTCGTCGCACGACGCCATCGTGCTACTGGCGGAGCGAAAAAGGAGGTCAGGTTTGAACCTTTTTTCTCCTTGGGGCCATGACCGTCATTGCGTTGAGGATGCTGCGGTCCAAGTGACACCACTCAGCGGGACGTGATCGGCGCCCAAGTAACACTTCAGAACGATCCCACCAGCGTGACGGCTCCGATGCCGAGAACCCGACACTTCGGTGCGACCATTTCATGGGACGCGTGGGAATCAATCTCAGCTCGTCTTCGCGGAGGTCCGCTGATTGTTGAG
>CAIUMH010000080.1 GCA_903900235.1 uncultured Actinomycetes bacterium | reverse complement strand
GGCCTACCTGCTCATGGGCACGGAGGCTCGCGAAGAGCTGAAGGCCAAGCAGCTCGAGAAGGTCATCTACTTTGCCGCCAACCTGGTCACCTGGGTCGACGAGGCCAAGCGCCACGAGGACCTGCCCGAGCTCGAGGCAGAGCTACGTGCCGAGACGGCCAACATCGAGAAGGCACGCGACCTCGACCTCGACCGCCGGTTCAAGGCGCTCGAGAGCGAGCTGGCCGATCTGGAGAAGGCCGGCGCCAAGGACTCTGAGGTCAAGGCCCGCCAGAAGCTGGTGGACAAAGAGATCGCTGCTGCACGTGAGCGGTTCCAGGGTGAGATCGAGTTGGCCCAGCGGGCCTTCGACGAGTTCAAGAGCCTGCACTCCCGCAAGATCCTCGAAGACGAGATGCTCTGGCGCGAGATGCGGATCCGCTACGAGGACTACTTCGAGGGCGGCATGGGCGCCGAGACGATCACCCGTCTCATCGACCGGATCGACCTCGACGCCGAGGAGATCAAGCTCCGCGAGATGATCGACGCCGCCGATGGGCGCAAGCCCCTGTCGGCACAGCGCCGTCAGAAGGTCATCAAGCGCCTGAAGATCGTCACCGCCTTCAACCGCCGTGACGAGCGCGGCGGTCGGATCAACGACCCCCGGGCCATGATCCTCGACTCGGTACCGGTCATCCCGCCGGACCTGCGCCCCATGGTGCAGCTCGACGGTGGCCGCTTCGCCACCTCGGACCTCAACGACCTCTACCGCCGGGTGATCAACCGGAACAACCGCCTCAAGCGGCTGCTCGACCTCGGTGCGCCGGAGATCATCATCAACAACGAGAAGCGGATGCTGCAGGAGGCCGTCGACGCACTGTTCGACAACGGCCGCCGTGGCCGCCCGGTCACCGGGCCGGGTAACCGCCCGCTCAAGAGCCTCTCGGACATGCTGAAGGGCAAGCAGGGCCGGGTCCGTCAGAACCTGCTCGGCAAGCGCGTCGACTACTCCGGCCGTTCGGTCATCGTGATCGGCCCGAACCTCATGCTCCACCAGTGCGGCCTGCCGAAGCTGATGGCGCTCGAGTTGTTCAAGCCCTTCGTCATGAAGCGGCTGGTCGATGCCGAGTACGCCCAGAACATCAAGTCGGCTAAGCGCATGGTCGAAAGGCGTCGCCCCCAGGTGTGGGACGTGCTGGAAGGGGTCATCAAGGAGCATCCGGTTCTGCTGAACCGTGCACCTACCCTCCACCGCTTGGGCATCCAGGCCTTCGAGCCCGTCCTGGTCGAGGGCAAGGCCATCCAGGTCCACCCGCTGGTCTGCACCGCCTTCAATGCCGACTTCGACGGTGACCAGATGGCTGTCCACCTTCCCCTGTCCGCCGAGGCTCAGGCCGAGGCCCGGGTGTTGATGCTGTCGTCGAACAACATCCTCTCCCCGGCTACTGGACGCCCGATCACCGTGCCTACCCAGGACATGGTCTTCGGCATCTACTACCTGACGCTGGTCGAGGAAGGACTCAAGGGCGAGGGACGGGTCTTCCGTCATGCCTACGAGGTCGAGACTGCGTTCGACCGCGGAGACATCGAGCTCCACGCCAAGATCATGCTGCGTCCCGTGGCCGGTTCGGCCATGGCCCATTCGGTCGCCCTCACCAACGGAGCCGAGGTGGATGCCGATGGCAACCTCACCGGCCTCGCCGAGGACGAGACGATCCAGATCGAGACGACGGCCGGCCGCCTGTTCTTCAACACGGCTCTGCCCGACACGTACCGGTACATCAACGACGTGGTGGGCAAGCGCAACACGGCCATCGGGCTCATCGTCGAAGAGGTGGCATCAGGCTTCCCGAAGCGTGAGGTCGCCGCATCCCTCGACCGGATCAAGTCGCTCGGGTTCCGC
>CAIUMH010000079.1 GCA_903900235.1 uncultured Actinomycetes bacterium | reverse complement strand
CTGAGTGGCGGGACCACGGTGGGGTCGGGCGCGGTGATTGGTCCCGACTGCACCATCGACGGCTGTCAGGTCGGGAGTCGAGCCCGCATCGAGCGGACGACGGCCCGTCGAGCGGTCATTGGTGCCGGGGCCATGGTGGGTCCATGGGTGCTTGTGCCCGAGGGGACCTCTGTCGCTGCGGGCGCGTACGTGGGCCCCTCGCTGCCCGACGACGGCGAGCGACCTTTCGCCGGGGAAGCGCCGGCGCGGTAGCGTGCGGGTCGTGGAGGTCATCCCAACTCGTCGTCTCACCCTCATCTCAGGTCGCTCGCACCCTGCGCTCAGCCAATCGATCGCCGATCACCTCGGTGTCGAACTGACCGGTGCCAACCTCCGAGAGTTCGCCAATGGCGAGATCCACTGCCGCTACGAAGAGTCGATTCGCGGCTCCGACGTCTTCATCGTCCAGACCCATTGCGGGCCGGTGAACGGGACGCTCATGGAGCAGATGATCATGATCGACGCCGCCAAGCGGGCGTCGGCCAAGCGCATCACGGCCATCGTCCCCTATTACGGCTACGCCCGGCAGGACCGCAAGGCCACTGGTCGTGAGCCGATCACCGCCAAGCTCGTGGCTGACATGTTCCAGGCTGCCGGAGCGGACCGGGTGGTCTCGGTGGATCTGCATTCGGGACAGATCCAAGGGTTCTTCGATATGCCCTTCGACCACCTGACCGCGGCACCGGTGCTCGAGAACTATCTGCGTGACAACGTCGGCGGCGACTTCGTCGTCGTGGCCCCCGATGCCGGTCGAGTCAAGGTGGCTGAGCGCTATGCCCAGCACCTCGGTGCCGACCTGGCCTTGGTGCACAAAACCCGGCCGCGTGGCACCGTGAACACGGTCGAGGCGCTCCACGTGGTTGGCGAGGTCGAGGGACGCCACTGCGTGATCATCGACGACATGATCGACACCGCAGGCACGATCTGTGCCGCCGCCGCCCTGCTCGAGAGCTATGGCGCCAAGGAGATCTGGGCGATGGCCACCCATGCGGTGCTGTCCGACCCTGCGATGGAGCGCCTCAGTGCCGCACCCTTCACGCGTGTGGTGGTCACCGACACGCTGCCGATCCTGGCGCCTGAGCGACTCGAGAAGATCGAGGTTCTGTCGGTGGCGAAGATCATTGCCGACGCGATCGATGCGGTGTTCGAGGACACCTCAGTCTCCGAGATCTTCGGCGGCGAGAACCTCGCCTGACCTCCGGTTGGAGGTTCCCCTCGGTTCGGGGATAGGATAAGCATCCCGCCACGGGCTGTCCCCGTTGGCGCAATCGAACTTCCCCAAGGAGTCACGTCATGTCCGAGATCACCCTCACCGCCGAGGTAGGCCGCCCTCTGGGCTCCAGCGCGACCCGTCGCCTCCGCCGCGAAGGGAAGATCCCCGGCGTCGTCTATGGCCACGGCCATGATCCCGTCCCGGTGGCCATCGAGCGATCGGCGCTGCGCGTCGCCCTCAATGGCGAGTCGGGGACCAACCAGTTGCTTGAGCTCGATACGGGTGCTGACAAGCTCCTCGTGCTGGCCAAGGTGCTGCAGCGTCACCCCGTGCGTGGAACCCTCCAGCACGTTGACTTCCAGATCACGAGCCGTGACGAGACCGTTACCGTCGAGGTCGCGATCAACCTCATCGGTGACGCCGTCGAGGTCAGGCACGCCGACGGTGCGATCGACCAGCAGCTCTTCAGCGTCTCGGTCAGTGCTCGCCCGGGTGCCATCCCGACCTCCCTCGACCTCGACATCTCGGGCATGGTCCCCGGCGACGTCCTGCGCGTGTCGGACCTCCCGCTTCCCGACGGCGTCGTGGCCGACACCGAGGCTGAGGCGGCCATCGCCATCGCCCACGTGGGTCGCACCAGCGGCTCGATCACCGCTGAGGGTGATGAGGGTGCTGAAGGTGACGCCGAGGCCTCCGAAGAGTCCTGAGGTCCCCCATGGCCTGGCGCCGAGGCGGCGCACGGGAGCGGCGTGGAACTCCTGCGGAGCTGTTGCTCGTCGGGCTGGCTAATCCAGGGGAGCAGTATGCCCGGACCCGACACAACATCGGTGGCGATGCTGTCGAGGTGCTCGCGGGTCGCCACGGGGCGACGCTCAAGGTTGAGCCACGGCAGCGAGCACGGCTCGCTGAGCTGACCATCGCCGGCCATCGCGTGGCACTCGCCGTGCCGACCACCTTCATGAATGAGTCAGGTGCCGCCCTCCCCGGACTCCTCGAGCGCACCGGGGTTCACGCACCGGGGGGCATTGTGGTCATCCATGATGAGCTCGACCTCGAGCCGGGACGGCTACAGCTGAAAGTGGGCGGAGGACTCGCCGGTCACAACGGCCTCAAGTCAATCGCCGCTACCTTGTCGACCAAGGACTTCCTCCGCCTGCGGATCGGGATCGGGCGACCTCCGTCTCGAGAGGCCGGCGCGAAGTGGGTGCTCTCTCGTCCGGGAAAGACAGACGCCGACGTCTTGGCGATTGCTGCGGAGGAGTCGGCCGATGCGCTCGAGCTTCTGGTCGAGCGAGGTGTCGAGCAGGCCATGAACTCCATCAACGCCCGTGGCTGAGCCCGGTCCCCTCGTCGGCCTCGGCCGCCGGCTCCTCGGCAACGAGGAGATCGATCGGGTTATCGGGGTCGATGGTGCCACCCTGGCGGTGCCGCTTCCCGCACAGGCCATCGTGCTGGCCAGCTTGGCAGAGCGCGAGCGATCGGGGACAACGCTTGTCGTTACGGCCACCCAGGCCGATGCCGAACGACTCCATGGAGACCTGGTGTGCCTGCTCGGCTCAGGCGACGAGCAGGTAGCTCCCGGCTCGGTCGACGGTCCGGCCCTGCTGCTCCCTGCGTGGGACACCCTGCCGCTCGAGCGGGTCAGCCCCGAGATTGCTGCCATGGGTCAGCGCTTGGCCGTCCGGTGGCGACTCGCCGGCGAGCGCCCACCGGCCGTGTTGGTGGCACCAGTTCGCGCCTTGCTGCAGCGACTGACCCCCGAGCCCCTCGGACCGCTCGTTGTCACGCCGGGTGATCGAGTCGACATCGATGAGCTGATCGCAGCTCTGGTCGCGCGCGGGTACCGCCGAGAGCACCAGGTCGAGCACCGGGGCGAGGTAGCGGTGCGCGGCGGGATCATCGACGTCTTCGGGGCGACTGCCTCGGGGCCGGTGCGCATCGATCTCTTCGGTGACGAGGTCGACCGCCTCACCAGCTTTGACGTGGCGGACCAGCGTTCCTCGGACCGCGTCGAAGCAGCGTGGTTCTTCGGGTGTCGCGAGATGGTGATCTCTGATGAGATGGCCACTCGGGCCGAGACGCTTGCCGCTGCCGAACCGTGGACGGCATCGGTGCTCGACCGAGTGGTGTCCGGGGGGTTCTTCGACGGCATGGAGGGCTGGCTTGGTCCGCTGGCCGGTGCCGAGGTGCTGCTGGCCGATGGCCTCGGTGTCGACGACACCGTGGTGCTGATCGAGCCCCGTCGACTGCGTGACCGGGCGATCGAGCTCGCCGAGGAGGAGCAGGCTCTCGTGGCGGCTCTCGTGACCACCTGGGCCGGTGACGACGAGGCCGTCGAACGTGACCACCTGACGCTTCATGTCGGTTTTGATCGGATGCTGGCCCAGAGCAGCGCTCCGACACTGCTGATGCCTGCGATCGCCGACTCACCGACGACGCCACAAGTGGCAACTCGAGGGATCGAGCAGGTGACCGGTGACGCGATCCGACTCGCTGCGGTGGTCTCGGGGCTGGCCGCCGAGGGTATGACTGTCGTGGCCCTCGGCGCTCAGGAGGCCTCGGCTCGTCGACTGGCCGAGGTCTTGAGCGCAGAGAAGGTTGACACCGGGGTCGTCCGTGTCGTTCCGAGTACCCCCGGAGTGTCGGTGGCGGCCGCAGGGTTGAGCCGAGGGGTGATCCTTCCTTCTTCCCGACTGGCCCTGCTGGCCGAGCCGGACATCACCGGTCGACGCATCCCACACCGGACCGCCCGGCCACAGCAGCGGGCGGCCGAGGGGTTCTTCGATGACCTTGCCGTCGGGAGCTTTGTGGTCCACCGGCAGCACGGAATCGCCCGGTTCAGCGGCGTGACGACCCGGGTGATGGCCGGCGCAACACGCGACTACCTCATCCTTGAGTTCCGGGGCGATGACCGGCTCTATTTGCCGGTTGACCAGATCGATGCCATCACCCCCTACTCGGGCGGAGAATCCCCGAGCCTGTCGAAGATGGGGGGCTCGGACTGGACGAGGACTCGGTCAAAGGCGCGGGCTGCAGCCTCGGAGGTGGCGGAGGAGCTCGTCGAGCTCTATCGCCAGCGACTCGTCGCCCCGGGTCGGGCCTTCCAGCCCGATACGCCTTGGCAGCTCGAGATGGAGGCGGCCTTCTCGTTCTCGCTGACCCCCGACCAGCGTCGGGCGGTCGAGGAGATCAAGTCCGACATGGAGTCCGAGCGGCCGATGGACCGCCTGGTCTGCGCTGATGTCGGTTTCGGCAAGACCGAGATCGCCGTGCGCGCTGCATTTAAGGCGGTGCAGGACGGCTGCCAGGTGGCCATCTTGGTCCCGACCACGCTGCTTGCCAGCCAACACCATCAGACCTTCATCGAACGCTTCGGCGGCTATCCCATCAACGTGGCCCTTCTGAGCCGCTTCCTGACCGACGGCGAGGCCACTGCTGTCCACGCAGGCCTCGCCGACGGGACGATTGACCTTGTCGTGGGAACCCACCGCCTGTTGTCGGAGCACCTCGAATTCAAGAAGCTCGGTCTGCTCGTGGTGGACGAGGAGCAGCGCTTCGGGGTGTCGCACAAGGAGTCGATCAAGCGGATGTCCGATGGCGTCGACGTCCTCACCCTCACGGCCAGCCCAATCCCGCGCACCCTCGAGATGGCCCTGACGGGCATCAGGGATCTGTCCATGGTGACGACGCCCCCCGTGGATCGCCGACCGATCTTGACCTATGTGGGCGAGACCGACGATCGGGCCACGGCGGAGGCGATTCGCCGTGAGCTGCTGCGCGAAGGACAGGTCTTCTACGTGCACAACCGAGTGGCCGACATCGATGCCGCCGCCCGCAAGATCCGCCAGCTCGTGCCGGAAGCTCGGGTGGCCGTGGCGCACGGGCAGATGGACGAGGGAACCCTCGAGTCAGTGGTCATGAACTTCGCCGACCGTGAGGCTGACGTCCTCGTGTGCACCACCATCGTCGAG
>CAIUMH010000078.1 GCA_903900235.1 uncultured Actinomycetes bacterium | reverse complement strand
GCCCGCAAGATCCGCCAGCTCGTGCCGGAAGCTCGGGTGGCCGTGGCGCACGGGCAGATGGACGAGGGAACCCTCGAGTCAGTGGTCATGAACTTCGCCGACCGTGAGGCTGACGTCCTCGTGTGCACCACCATCGTCGAGTCCGGCATCGACATGCCCTCGGTCAACACCCTCATCGTCAGCCGGGCTGACCTGCTTGGTCTCGGCCAGCTGCACCAACTGCGCGGTCGGGTGGGCCGGAGCGGTCAGCGGGCGTATGCCTACCTCTTTCACCCGGCGGACATGGTCCTGTCAGAGACGGCGTATGAGCGACTCCGCACCATCGGGGAGAACACCGATCTTGGCTCTGGGTTCAAGATCGCCATGCGAGACCTCGAGATCCGCGGGGCGGGGAATCTGCTCGGTCGCGACCAGTCTGGTCATGTGGCCTCAGTGGGCTACGACCTCTATGTCCAGATGGTGGCCGAGGCGGTGGCCGAAGCACGCGGCGAGCGTCCGCCGCCGCCGGTCTCGCTCTCGATCGACGTCCCCGGCGATGCCCACCTGCCGACGGACTACATCGCACAGGAGGATGCTCGGCTCGAGGCCTACCGTCGCCTCGCGGCCACGGCCACCGACGCCGATGTCGATGATGTGGCCGAGGAGTGGGTCGATCGCTATGGGCCACTTCCCTCGGCCACCGAGGGTCTCATCGAGCTCGCCCGGCTCCGAGTGGCGTGCATTCGTCTCGGGATCAACGAGCTCTCGGTCATGCCGGCTCGCCCCGGGATCCGGTCGGTACCGCTGGCTCGGATCTCACCCATGGTCCTCCCGGTCTCTGCTCAGATGCGCGCTCGCCGCCTCCTCGGGGATCGGGCCTATGACGAGGCATCGAAGACACTCAAGGTGGAGCTGACGGCGCGACGCAGCGCTCCGAGCGAGCTGCGGAGCCTTCTTGACGAGCTGGTGCCGCCCGAGGATCAGTCGTAGAAGTTGGTAGGAGAGTCTGGCTAGGCTCTGGCATCGTGCATCGCTCCGTCCTCGCCATCGTGTCCGCCATCGTCATCACGGCCGTCGTGGCCATTGGTATCGGTGTGTCCGCCCCGTCGAATGCGGCCGTGGTCAATGGGACTGGGCTGGCCACCTCAGTCGTGCAGTCCGACCTCGAAGCGGTCGCCGGAAACTCGGCCTACCTCTGCTATCTCAACGCCAGCGCCCTGGTGCGATCGAGCGGCCGCTCGGGCCTCAGCGCAGTGGCGGGAGCTTCGACCGGCACATATTCATCGAACTTCGTCACGCTCTGGACCAATCAGGAGATCACCCGGACGCTGCTCGAGGGTCAGGCGATCTCGACTGGCCTACCTGCTCCAAGTGCAGCGGATCTTGCCCAGGCGCGTATCGACCTGACGAGCTCGATCGACTCGACGTTGGCCCAGGTCGCTGGCAGTCAGTATCAGTGCCCGACGGCCGCACAGGCCCTCCTCGCTGGCATGCCGAAGGCCTTCGTCGACCGACAGGTCGCTGCCCAGGCGCTGAGTGAGGCGTTCCTGACTCGATCGGCGGGTATCTCGATCTCCCCGTCTGCGGTCAAGGCGTATTACGACGCCAACACGTCGATGTTCGACAAGGTGTGCGTCTCGGGAATTCTGTTGAGCTCGAAGGCCAGCGCCGACAGCGTCAAGGCACAGCTCGACGGCGGTGCGGACTTCAGCACCCTGGCCAGTCAAGACTCCATCGACCCTCAGTCCAAGGCTCGAGGTGGCGTCATCGGCTGCTTCGACCCGAGCAGCAGTCAGTATCAGGCGGTCCTCACCGACGTGGGGTCCCTTGGCGTTGGAGCAGTGACTGCACCGATGCCCTCGCAGGGTGGCGCCTATGTGTTGCTCACGGTGACCAGCCGGACTCGGACGCCATTCTCCTCCGGCCTCGCCACCATCGTGCGCCGGACCCTGGTCACCAAGGCGGCCACGAGCTCGTCAGAGGCCATCTCTCGGCTCCTGCACTCTGCGGTGGTGTCGGTAAACCCCCGCTACGGCACGTGGACCGCGACCGCCACCTCGGCTGGCCTCGTCCCGCCCGCCTCGCCGGCAGCGGGAAGCATCCCGAACGCCGCAGCGAACCTTCCGCTTGGTTCTTCGACCCCGGCGAGCTCAAGCTCGAACCCCGGAGCAGCATCCAGCGCAGCACAGGGCTGATCCATGGGGCGTCCGCTGGTCGTCGTCGTCGGCCTCGGGCCGAGCGACGAAGATCATCTGTCTCCGGTTGCGAGACGGCATCTGACGGACGAGTCAGCAGTGGCGGTCCTCAGGACGGCTCGCCACCCAGCCGCAGCGGGTCTCGGCCCGATCGAGGCCTATGACTATCTCTACGACGAGGCGGCGAGTTTCGAGGAGGTCTATGAGCACATCGTGGACGATCTCGTCGCCCGGGCGCAGTCGTCAGGACGTGTCGTCTACGGCGTCCCAGGGTCGCCGCTGGTGGCGGAGCGGACCGTCGAGTTGCTTCGAACTCGAAAGGAGATCGCCGTTGAGATCATCGCCTCGCTTTCCTTCGTGGACCTCATCATCGCTGCCTTGGGGATCGATGCAATGACGAGCGAGATGCGGGTGGTCGACGCCCTCTCGGTGACCGATCGCCTCCGCGGCCCGGGGCCGATCATCCTCGCCCAGTGTCATTCCACCGAGGTGCTCTCGGCCGTCAAGCTGTCGATCGATGCTGACCTCTTTGCTCTGAGGCCCACGGCGGTGATCCTGCACCATCTCGGCCTGGCTGATCAGCAGATCCTCGCGGTCGACATCGATGCGCTCGATCGCTTTCGAGACGCCGACCACCTGACCAGCGTCTATCTTCCCGAGCTGCGGACCGTTGGTCCCGCTGCCGAGGACCTCGTCGACCTCATGGCTCGTCTGCGGGTCGACTGCCCCTGGGACCGCAAGCAGACCCACGGATCTCTGACGCGCCATCTCCTTGAGGAGTCCTACGAGGCCCTCGAGGCACTCGAGCACCTGGCTGCGAGTCTCGAGACCGAGACAGATGAGGAGACGCTGACTGCTGCCTATGACCATGTGGCCGAAGAGCTCGGCGATTTGATCTTCCAGGTTGTCTTCCATGCGCACCTGGCCGCCGAAGACGGCCGATTCGACCTCGCCGCCGTCCTCGACGGGGTGCGAACCAAGCTGATCGGACGACATCCCCATGTCTTCGCATCGGTCGTGGCGGAGACAGCCGATGAGGTGGCGACGAACTGGGAGGCCATCAAGCGAGGGGAGAAGGGTCGCTCCTCGGTCACCGAGGGCATCCCATCGGCGCTGCCGGCGCTCCTGCGCTATGTGAAGTTGCGGCGCAAGGCGACGGCCATCGGCATGGATCCTCCGAGCCTCGATGGGGCACTCTACGAGCTTCGTTCAGCAATCGACGGTCTCAGCGAAGCCGATCTGGCCGTCGCCGATGATGCAGCGTCGGTGGCGAGTGGCGCAGCTGCCGATGCCATCGGCAGCCTGCTTGCCGCCCTTGGTGACCTTGCTACGGCGATTGGGGTTGATCCGGAGATGGCCCTGCGCCGGAGGGCCGATGCGCTGGCGTCTGAGATCATCGACCATGAGTCACGGTGATGGTCTGCGCCGATGCCACGTGCCGGGTTCGCAGCGCAGGTAGCGTTGTCGTGCAGCCGAATCCATCGGGAGGAATAGTTCGTGAGTGAGATTGAGATCGTCATCGGACGACAGGTCCTCGACTCACGAGGTAACCCGACCGTCGAGGCAGAGGTCGTTCTCGATTCTGGTGCTCGTGGTCGTGCGATCTCGCCTTCTGGAGCATCAACCGGCGTCCACGAGGCCACCGAGCTCCGCGATGGGGGCGAAGCTTGGCTCGGCAAGGGCGTGTCTCAGGCTGTCGACAACGTCAACGGGGAGATCGCCGTCGTCCTTGAGGGCTTCGACGCCTTCGATCAGCGCGCGGTCGACCGGGCGATGCTCGAGGCCGATGGAACGTCCAACAAGAGCCGGCTGGGGGCCAACGCCATTTTGGCGGTATCGCTGGCCGTGGCCAAGGCGGCGGCCGACGAGCTTGAGATCCCGCTCTACCGACACATCGGTGGAGCGAACGCCCACGTCCTCCCGGTCCCGATGATGAACGTGATCAACGGCGGAGCCCACGCGCTCAACTCGATCGACTTCCAGGAGTACATGTTCATGCCTGTCGGGGCGAGCTCCTTCAGCGAGGCCCTGCGATGGGGGACCGAGTGCTATCACTCGCTCAAGTCCGTCCTCGCCGGGCGGGGACTCTCGACGGCCGTTGGCGATGAGGGCGGGTTCGCCCCCGACTTGGCCAATAACGAAGAGGCGGTGGCGGTGCTGATGCAGGCCATCGAGGCGGCTGGACGGACGCCGGGCGACGAGATCGCCATTGCCCTCGATCCCGCGACCTCCGAGCTCTTCAACGACGGCCGATACGTCTTGGCCGGAGAGGGTCGCGAGCTCACCTCGGCCGAGCTGGCGGACTACTGGGTTGACTTGGCCAGTCGGTACCCGATCGTGTCGATCGAGGATGGCATGGCCGAGGAAGACTGGGATGGGTGGGCGGACCTGACGGCCAAACTCGGTGACCGCGTCCAACTGGTGGGCGACGACCTTTTTGTGACCAATGTCGAATTGCTCGGCCGGGGCATCGACGAGGGTGTCGCCAATGCCATCTTGGTGAAGTTGAATCAGATCGGGACACTGAGCGAGACGCTCGACACCGTGGGTCTTGCCACCATGAGTTCCTATCGATCGGTGATCTCCCACCGCTCGGGCGAGACCGAAGACGTGACGATCGCCGATCTCGCCGTGGCGACGAACGCCGGGCAGATCAAGACCGGTGCACCCTGTCGATCCGATCGGGTCGCCAAGTACAACCAGCTCCTGCGGATTGAGGAAGACCTCGCCGACGAGGGACGGTTCCTCGGCGCGAGGGCGCTAGCGAAGCGAGCGGGCGGTGCCAGCAGCTAAGGCGCCGACCAGGACGGTGAGCCGGTCGAATGTGAGCGCCACCTCGAGTGGCGATCGCCGTCGCGGCTGGATGATCTTCGCCACGGCGAGCATTGCCGCCGTGGCGATGCTGGCTGCCTGGTTCCCCTTCTCGGCGCTGGTCAGCCAGCGTCACGAGCTCAGTGCCGCTCAGGCGCAGTTGTCGGACCTCGCGAGACAGGATCGGGCCCTCGCTCGGGAGCAAGCCAACCTCAGCCAGCCAGCCGAGATCAGCCGCTTGGCCCGCCAGCAGTATCAGCTCGTCCAGCCTGGCCAGAAGTACGTCCAGGTCCTTCCTCCGTCGGGGGCACCGTCGGCACTCGGTGGAGCGCCGACTCCGGGTGATCCAGGGCTCGCCCCGCTGGTCCGACCCTCCGCCGTGGCACTGCTGCGAGAGGGGAGTTCGACGAGGTCCTCATCGTCGAGCAATGCCCCTCAGTCCGCGAGTTCCTCATCACCGGGGATCGTGAATCGGATCTTGGGTTCGCTCGAGTTTTGGAAGGGATGACCGTTCCTGCGGCATCGTCGGCGGACGTCGAGGCGGTGACGGCCATGCTCGGCAAACCGCCCTCTGGACGCTTCACCGTTGTGGTTCGAAGGGTCGGGGGTGCTCCGGCAGTCATCGAGAACTCCCCGCACCTCAACGACGGCACACCCATGCCGACCTTGCTGTGGCTGGTGGACCCATCGCTGCGTGAGCAGGTCAGTCGGATTGAATCCCATGGCGGCGTGCGACGCATCGAAGCTGAGGTGGATCCCGAGGCGCTTGGAGCTGTCCATGCGGCGCATGCTCAGCGGCGGGACGAGATGATCGACCGACCCGACCGACCTCGACCCTCGGGTGGCGTGGGAGGAACACGGCAGGGCCTCAAGTGTCTCCATGCCCATCTTGCATCGTGGTTGGCTGGGTTCGACGATCCGGCAGGCGCTCTCGTGGCGGCCGAGCTGGACCTCACTGGCGTGACCCGTAGCGCTCCGGTCACCACAGATGGCCCACCCGTGGAAGGGTCAGCCTCGTGACCTCGGGGGTGCGCTGCGCCATCGATTGCGGGACCAACTCGACCCGACTTCTCATCATCGATTCCCATGGCTCGACGGTGGTGCGCGAGATGCGGATCACGCGACTCGGCCAGGGTGTGGACGCCACGGGCCGGCTTGCCGACGAGGCGGTGGACCGGTGCTTGGCCGTGCTGGGGGAGTACCGGGCCCTCATGGACGCCGCCGGCGTCGAGCATGGTCGATTGGCAGCCACCTCGGCTGCGCGGGACGCGGCGAATGGACCGGCCTTCTTGGCGGCAGCATCAAGGATCACTGGAGTTGAGGCGGAGATCCTCTCTGGCGCAGAGGAGGGACGGCTGTCCTTCGCCGGAGCCATGGAGGGCCTCGAGCCAGCCATGGGCGCCGACGTCGTACTCGACATCGGTGGCGGATCGACCGAGGTCGTCCTGGCCACAGCCACCGGGCTCTCTGCGTACTCGATGCAGGTGGGCTGCGTCCGAGTGGCAGAGCGCACCCTCCACAGCGACCCTGCATCACCCGAACAGCTCGCCGAGGCGCGAGCGATGGCCGAGGTGGCGCTTGATGGGGCGATCGAAGCCATCCCTGAGCTGGCGCGCCTGCCGGAGGGATCACGTCTGATCGGCCTCGCCGGCACCGTGGCGACCTTGGCCATGATCGATGGCGACATCGTCGAGTACGACCGAGATGCAGTGCATCACCGATGGATCTCCCGCCAGGCCGTGGTGGGGTGGACGACGACCTTGGCGGCAGAGACCTCCGCCGAGCGAGCTCGTCGACCAGGGATGGTCGCTGGCCGGGAGGACGTGATCGTAGGTGGTCTCCTCGTCCTGCAGGCAGCGCTGGAGCGATTCGGTCTCGATGGTTGTCTCACCTCAGAGTCCGACATCCTCGACGGCCTGGCTGCCTCGGTCCGGGAGTCCTGAGCGTGCTGGCGGGCGGTGTCCGCGCCTGCAACGATGCGACCCCATGGGGATCTGGAGCAGAGGCGTGATGCGTAGCCAGCGGCTATCAGGCACCTCGCCGCTGGCCCGGCATGGACGCCGGGTCACTCTTCGGACCCTCACTGCCGGCGATTATGAGCAGTGGATCGAAGTCCGAGACCGGTGTCGGGAGTGGCTGATCCCTTGGGAGCCTCGGCCTCATGGAGCGCCCCGGGCGGCCGAGGACCGCAACAGCTTCGCGTCGCGCTGCTCATTGCGAGAGCGCGAGCGCCAGTTGGGCACTGGCTTTGGGTTCGGGATCTTCGTGGGGGCTCGCCTAGTCGGTGAGCTCACCGTGTCCTCCGTCCAGCGCGGACCGTTCCAGAGCGCCTTCGTGGGTTACTGGATCGACCAGGCGGAAGCCGGGCAGAGCTACGTCCCCGAGGCGGTGGTGGTGGCGCTGGCCTTCGCGTTCGAGGAGCTCCGCTTGCACCGCGTCGAGATCTCGATCATCCCTCGGAACCGACGATCGCTCCGGGTGGTGGAGAAGTTGGGCATCCGCAGCGAGGGGGTAGCCCTCCAATTTCTGCAGATCGATGGTGTGTGGGAGGACCACGCCCGATTCGCCATCACTGACGAGGAATGGGTGATCCGACGCGATGAACTCGTCGGGCGCTGGATCGAGGGGTTCGTCGCCGACTGAGCGGAGGTGGTCAGTCTCGGTGCACCACGGCTGGGGAGTGCCGGAAGAACTGCTCAACATCATGCTCGTAGCGGTAGGTCAGGGGTTCCGATCCGGTCGACCGATCGAGTCGAAGGTGCTCGCCGAAGGCCTGCACCGCAGCGACGGAACTTCTGCGAAAGGTGAAGCCCGTAGCGAGGATCTTGGCGCAGTCCACCCCTCGCCCGAAACGCAGCAGGTCGGCGAGCTCGGTGGGCATCTCATAGATACCGGCGGCGGCGAGGGGCCGCATGAGGATGCGGTGGTGGAGCGAAGGGAGAGGCAGGGGGCGGCTGCCCACGATGGCGATGATCTCCGACCAGGGCAGCCGGCCATCCCCGGCGACGTTGTAGACGCCGCGCAGTTGCAGGCGAGTGGCGTGCTCGAGGGTCCGGACGACGTCCTCGGCGGAGACGAACTGCAGGAGAGGGTCGAATCCGATGAGTATCGGACACAGTGGTCGCGAGAGGTTCTGGGTGATTGGGGTGGCCAAACCGCCACTGAGCACGTTGGCAAAGCGCATGACTGAGACCGCCGTCTGCGGACGATCGATGGCGAAGTCGGCGATGAGCGCCTCGGCCTCGATCAAAGAACGCTCGACCATGGTCTTGGCCGGGGTTGAGCGTCTGGTGTCCTCAGAGAACCAGTAGGGGTCGCGCTCGTTGGCGCCATAGACCTTGGTCGAGGACTTCACGACCAGGTTGGTTACGTTCGAACCCGCCGCGCTCGCTGCGGCCAGCAGGTTCATCGTCCCGATGACATTGATCTCGTGGAGTGCCCGAGACTTGGCCAGGGTTGAGTCTGAGACCAAGAAGGTATGGATGATGGTGTCGACCTTGGTGGCCTGGACGAGGCGATGCAGGATCGAGTACGTCTGGTCGGCCCGGACGAACTCTGCTCTGTCGAATGGCACCGACGGATCGTGCTCGCCAAGGCCAAGGATCACCTCGATGTCAGGGTCGTCCTCGAGAGCCTGGATGACTCGCCCACCCCAGAAGGTGTCAGCCCCGGTGACCAGGACGCGCTTGCCCATCTCAACCCTTCCAGATGCTGCGTCGGGCCTTGAGCATCTCAAAGACCTCTTCCTGGATAAGTTCGCGGATCCGCTCTGACTCCTCAAGCACGAGGGATCTCGGATAGCGCTCGAGGCCGGGCTCGACGTCGAAGGTGACGGGCTCGAGGACGGAGATCCGCATCTTGACGGGGAAGGGCAGCACGATCCCGAGCGGCCCCATCGTCAGGAGATTGAGCGTCACGGGAAAGTAGGGCGTTCCAAGGATCTTGGCCATGGCTGGCAACCGGAAGAGGATCGGCATGGCCTCTTCTGAGCCCACGACCGCCATAGGGATGATCGGGGTCCCCGTGCGCATAGCAATCTCAATGAACCCTCCGCGTCCGAATCGTCGAAGGTGATATCGATCGGCGAAGGCCTTGGACGGCCCCTTGGTCCCCTCAGGGAACACCAGGGCGAGCTGGCCCTGGTCGCGTAAGAGGCGCTCGGCGTTCTCCGGCCGCGCGGCTACTCCGCCAGACCGAGACCACATGGTGCCGATGAAGGGGACGGAGCGGAAGAAATAGTCGGCCATGCCGTAGACCGGGCGCCCGAGCCGGCTCTCGATTCCATGCATGATGACCGGGGCGTCTGACGGCACCGCACCAGCGTGGTTGGCGACGAGGAGACCCCCTCCCTCGACCGGAATCCGCTCGAAGTTCTTCCACTCAACGCGGAACCACTTGGAGTAGATGGGCTCGTAGGCCGTGCGGATCACATTGCGCACGCGCTCGGAGCGGCCCCACTCATCGACATCGGAGCGCCGCAGGTTCCCTTCGGTGTCCTCGACCGGGGTCGGGACGGGCACGATCATCGCGGATCGATCCTGGGTCTTGGCGAGGCGAGGCTCCTCCATGAGCGAAGACTACCGGGGTTCGGCTTCGATCTCTAGGGCCACGTGACCCCTGCGTCGCTGCATCACGCGAGGGCCGGCTGGACTCGAGACGATGCCAGCTCGGTGAGGCCGACCTCGAGTCGCTGTCCCCCTACCCGGCTCGCCAACAGACTCAACTCGCCGTCGGCGTCCTTGACGAGCGGGGCCAACAGGCAGAGCGTGCCGTCATCACGGCACAGCACTGGTGCCGCCTGGAGCGGCGTGTTGGCCACACTCGCCGCCAAGGCGTGCAGATCGCCATCAGCCACCTGGTCGAGACCCGGCAGCGACGGAAGATGGGAAGAGCGGAGACGGGCGCCGAGGAGGTCGCGAAGCATCGAGATCGAGTCTCGGGCGAGTCGGACATGACTGCCGCCCACATCGCTCCAGCTGACCGGCACCTCGGTCACCGACCAACCGAGGAGCCGTGCTCGGCTGAGGATCTCGACATCGAAGGCGAAGCCGTCAATCCCGGTGAGGGCGAAGAGGATTTTGGCGTGGGCCGTCGAGATCCCCTTGAACCCGCACTGCGTGTCACGCAGCTCGACGGCGCTGACGCTGCGGACGATCCGGTTGAACGATCTGCCGGCTCGGGTTCGGACCCAGCTGCCGTAGTCGATGTGCCCTCGGACGGTGCGTGACCCCACGGAGATGGGGGCATCGTCAAGGGCGGCGAGCAGTGTCGGGATCTGCCGAGGATCGATCGCCATGTCGGCATCTGTGAAGATGAGGTTTCGGGTGGAGGCCGATGCGACGCCGGCGCGCACTGCGGCCCCCTTGCCTCGGTTCGTTCCTTGAGTGATGACGGACCCATGGGGGAGGGTCGCCACAAGGGAGGCTGCCACGGTGGCGGTGTCGTCGGTACTGCCGTCGTCGACATAGATCACCACGAGGTCGTCGAGATCGACGCGTCCCTCGGCGGCAGCGGTCCGCAATCGGGCGAAGCCAGCGGCGAGTCGGTCAGCCTCGTCGAAGGCGGGGATGATCAGCGTCGTGGTCGGGACAGACACAATCCCATCCTCTCACGCCCTCTTCGCACATCAGCGTCGCACCGGTCCCGAGGAGTGCGCTCGTGCGATGAGCACGAGGCTGGCCAGCGAAGCCTCGTTGCCGGACGACCGGAGCGCCGGTGGCCGCCTCGTGGTGTTGACCACGACGACGGGGCTCCGTAGGGTCGAGGGGGCGCACGGGGATGTGGCCCAATTTGGTAGAGGCTGGACGCTTAAACCGTCCGAGTTGAGGGTTCGAATCCCTTCGTCCCCACCACCGTGAGGACCGAGAGCCACCGGTGAAATGGGCCTCGGTCGGCGGGGGTCGCTCAACGCTGTAGATTCTACTCCCGTGGCACAGAGCCAAAGCGGAAAATGGGTTGCTCGGGTGGCGTCGACCGGTGGCGGTCGGACGTACAAGAAGCAACGGCCTACCAACTTCTACGCGGCCATCGCCGTGATTGTGGTCCTCGGGCTACTCTCCATCGTCTTCTCCCGGCACCAGTACCAGTCGGGTTCAACCACCACGACAACGGCAGTGGCAATTCCGGCCATCGGGAGCACCACCTTCGCCGGACTCTCCATCGAGGCCTGCGGCACTGTGCAGCCGACGCTCGCCGTGCAGACGGACCAGACCGGTTCGCTCGTGGCTCAGGCTGATGGGGTGGTCAAGGTCGCACCCAAGACCGCGGCGCAAGCGGGGGCCAACTCGAACGTTGCGCGGTTCGCCACGTCCTACAAGGGCCTGTCGGTGACCTCAAAGAAGCTCGTGGTTCCGGCGAATGGCTCCACGGCGGGACTGAGCTACGCCAACGGGGCAACCTGCCCGGTGGGTACCCCCGATGCAGGGAAGACCGGGGTTGTCAGTATCTCGCGCTGGACCAACTTCGCCACCAAGAAGCCTTCCGTCAGCACGGATCCAGCCAAGGTCAAGCTCTCCGCAAGTGCGCTCGTGACCATCTCGTTCGGTCCCAAGGGATCGGCCGCAACCAAGCCTGGCTCGGCCACGGTCCAGGCCATGCTCGCCGCCACCAATCAGCAGCAGGCTGCCGCTGCGGCAGCAGCCACTTCGACGACCACGACTGCCCCGATGACGGGAACCACAACAGTCACGTCAACCCTGCCGGTGACGACGACCTCAGCACCGGCCGCCACGACGGTGCCGAAGACCAAGAAGTAGGCGGCAGTGCAGGCTGTGATCCTTGTTGGCGGTGAGGGAACGAGGCTGCGACCTCTGACCTTGACGGCACCGAAGCAGATGCTCCCGATCATGGGGGTATCGATGCTCGAGCGGGTCATGGCTCAGCTGGCCATCCACGGTGTAGACGAGGCGGTCCTCTCACTCGGCTACCTTCCCGATCGCTTCCTCGAGGCCTACCCTGACGGCGAGTGCGCTGGAGTGACCTTGCACTATGCCGTCGAGCCAGAGCCGCTCGACACCGCAGGGGCCGTCCGCTTCGCTGCGGAGGAGATGGGCATCACCGGCACCTTCCTCGTGGTCAATGGCGATGTGCTCACGGACCTCGACGTCACCGCGTTGGTGGCCTTCCACCGTCGCCACGGGGCTGAGGGCACTGTGGCGCTCACGCCAGTCGATGACCCGTCGCGCTTTGGGGTGGTCCCGACGGATGATGACGGCAGAGTCACGGCCTTCGTCGAGAAGCCTCCTGCTGACGAGGCGCCAACCAACCTGATCAATGCGGGGACCTATGTCTTTGAGCCCGCGTTCCTCGATCGCATCGCCTTGGGCGAGAGGGTCTCGATCGAGCGCACCACCTTCCCGGCCATGGTGGCCGACGGGGTCCTCTTCGCCATGGAGGACAGTTCATACTGGCTCGACACGGGCACACCGCAGGCGTTCATTGACGCCCACACCCACATTCTTGACGGGGTGCGGACTCCTTTGTTCGACGTGGCCGTCCGAGTAGGAGACTCGGTGTACGTCCCCGGTTCGAACGTTGTCGACGGAGCGGTGGTCCGACGCAGCGTGATCGACGTCGACTGCATGGTCGAGGCCGGCGCGAGCGTGATCGATTCGGTCTTGCTCCCAGGGGCCATCGTGCGCTCGGGGGCCAGCGTCGAAGGATCGATCCTTGGGCCGGGTGCCATCGTCGAGGCCGGGGCGGTACTCAAGCCGACCTGTGTCATCGGTGCCGGTGCCGTCGTGGCCTCCGGTACGTCGCTCGTCGACGAGCGACTTCCTGGCTGATGCGCTGCCTCGTCACTGGGGGAGCAGGCTTCATCGGTAGCCTGACCGCCGAGCGTTTGCTTGATCGGGGCGATGAGGTGATCGTCCTCGACGACCTGAGCACTGGTCACCGCGAGGTCGTCCCTGCGGGTGCTGAACTGGTGGTGGCAGCGGTAGGAGATCAGGCCGTCGTCCGCCAGGTACTCGCCGACACCCGTCCGGACGCCTGTATCCACTTTGCCGGACTCATCGCCGCTGGTGAGTCGATGGCAGAGCCTGGCCGCTACTTCGAGGCCAATGTCGGAGAGTCTCTGGCGCTACTCGAGGAACTGATCCGGGCTGGAGTCGACCAGGTGGTGTTCTCTTCCTCTGCCGCGGTCTACGGTGAGCCCCAATCGACCCCCATGGGCGAAGATCATCCGACCGTGCCGACCAGCGTCTACGGAGCCACCAAGCTCCAGGTGGAACAGGCACTCGAGTGGATGAGCCGTCAAGGTGCACTCCGCTATGCAGCCCTGCGCTACTTCAACGCGGCAGGCGGATCTGAGGGACACCGGGAGGATCACTCGGTCGAAAGCCACCTGATCCCGCTGGCACTCGCCGCAGTGGCTGGCCAGCGACCGGTACTTCAGGTCTTCGGAACCGACTACCCCACACCTGACGGCACCTGCATTCGTGACTACATCCATGTTGAGGATCTGGCTGCCGCCCACCTCGCAGCCCTCGACCACCTCGCTGCCGGAGGCTCCTCTTTGGTGGCGAACCTCGGTACTGGCCGGGGCTACTCGGTCCGCGAGGTACTTGCCGCCATCGAGTCAGTGGTCGGCCGACCGGTTCCCGCCCTGATGGCCGACCGGCGACCTGGTGATCCCGCTGAGCTTGTGGCCAGTTCGAAGACCGCCGCCGAGATGCTCGGATGGATCCCTCTGCGCAGCTCGCTCGATGAGATCATCGCTGACGCGTGGCAGGCCTTCGAGCGCTGAATAATCGTGGTGGGTCGCCGGCCTAGCGGAAGAGGTCGTCGCCAGCAGAGCGGACCACGTCGGAGACGACCGAACCCTCGCCGAACCATGCGGTGGGGCAGCCTCGGACGATAGCTGCGGGGTGGCCAGTGGCCTTCCCCATGACCAGATCAGCAGCCCCGGTGATCTCGTCCACTACGCAGACCGTGGTGGCTTCGAGGATCCGACCATTGGCATCTTCGGTGCCCCGTAGGTCGAGCACCGGGACGATGCCAGCGGAACCGATGGCCACGTCAGTCACTCCCTGGCGCCAGACACGTCCGAATGTGTCGGAGATGATGACAGCCACCTCGACGCCGAGAGAGCGGCGCAGGTCTGCTCGGATCCGCCGAGCGGAGCGATCAGGGTCGATGGGCAGCAGGGCGGCGGTCCCGTCATCGACGTTCGACAGGTCGATCCCCGCATTGGCGCAGATGAAGCCATGGGTTGTCTCGGTGATGAGCAGCGACCCTCTCCGACGCAGCACTCGGACTGACTCGGACTCGATCAAGGCGACCTTGGCAGCCTCATCAGCATGGTCGAGCTCGACGAGGCGCCCCTCGGCCTTGGAGACCACCTTCTGAGTCACGACGAGGACATCACCGTCTTGAAGGGCAGCGTCGCCCGCATCTGATCCGAGGCAGCGAGCAAGGTCGGCGGCGAGGTCATCGCCCGGATGAACCTCCCCGAGCCCCCGGACGGCAATGATCGACAGCATTGCCGCGTCAGACACCGAGCACCACCTCGGCGAGGCGCAGTGATCGCTCTGGGGTGTCCATGACCGTTCCGGTAACGACACACGCCATCCCTGCGGCCTCGACGGCCGGGGCCCACTCGGCATCGACCTGATCGATCACAAGGGTGGAGGCGATCTCTCGATAGGTGCGAGCGATCCCCTCGGCCGTCGCTCCGTGCCCGACTTCTTCGAGGAGTCGATCAGCCGGGCCCTTGAGGGCACGGCCGCCGACGAGGGGTGACACCGCCACGGTGTCAGAGCGTCGATTGACCACGGCTTCGCGGATCTCTGGCACGGCGAGGATCGGAGCAATCGAGATGATGGGGTTCGACGGGCTGATGATGATGCGCTCAGCGGTGGCGAGCGCCTCGAGGACGCCCGGTCCCGGGGTGGCTTCCTGTGCACCCTCGATCCTCACGGCCCGGATTGCGACGGCGTGATGATGACGCACGAAGTATTCCTGGAAGCTCAGCGTCTCATGGTCGGCAGTCTCGAAGGTGGTGGCCAACGGATCCTCTGTGGCCGGAAGCAGGGTGGTGGCAACGCCGTGGTGGTGCAGGAGCGAGGCGGTGATCTCGCTGAGGCGGTCCCCCTGGATCAGGCGCTGCGTTCGATAGAGGTGGGTGGCGAGGTCTCGGTCGCCGAGGCCGAACCAGGCTTCGCCACCGAGGGCTCGGAGCTCCTCCATGACCCTCCAGGTCTCTCCGGTGAGCCCCCAACCGGTCTCGGTGTTATCGAGGCCAGCGAGGGTGTAGGTGATGGTGTCGAGGTCGGGGCAGATGCGGAGGCCGTGCAGGGTCAGATCATCGCCGACATTGACGACCCCCACGAGCTCCTCGGCCGGCACCAGCCGGCTGAGAGCCCGAAGCATCCGGGCTGCACCCACGCCTCCGCACAGAACAGCGATCACGGGCAGAGGTTAGGCGGAGGTGGCCTCGGTAGCATCAGGCGTCATGGGAGCCGTCGCGATCAGGACCGAGGACTTAGAGACCGTCGACGAGGTCCTCGACCGGGCGGCGGAGATCAATGGCGACATCGAGGCCTATGTGGAGCCAGCCATCGCGGGTCGGCTCCGACGAGCTTTGACCTTCGCCGACTGGCGCAGTGCCGCCGACGCCACGGCGGCACTCCTGGCCGATCTCGGTGTGGCTCAGTCCGACGTGGTGTGTCTGGTGTTACCCCCGTCGATCGAGTTCGCCATCTTGTACCAAGCCATCATTCGGCTCGGGGCCATCACGACCGGAATCAACCCACGCCTGGGCGTGCCCGAGCGAGACAGCATCCTCGAGCGGATGAAGCCCGTGCTCTGCGTGGTTGAGGAAGGCGGCGACCGCTTTGCGAGCCCGGATGGTCGGGTCGTGGTCCTCTCTGACCTCGTCGACCCGCCACCGCGTTTGCGGCCCCCAGTCCCACCTCGATCGTCGAGCGATCCAGTGGCGGTGGTCTGGACCTCCGGGACGACGGGGCTGCCCAAGGGGGCGCTGTTCGATCATGCCGCATTGCGGGCCGTGGCCGCTGGGACCGATGTGCTGAGCCAGGCCGGTGACCGTCGCCTGTCTCCGCTGCCCTTCAGCCATGTGAGTTACGTCACCCGGGCGTGGGATGAGATCGCCAATGGGATCACGACCATCATCAGCCCGGCTCCGTGGAGAGCTGAGTCGACCCTGGCGGCGATGATTGCTGAGAACGTCACCGTGGCACAGGGGGTGCCGACGCAGTGGGCGCTACTGATGGAGCATGACGAGCTCAAGAGAGAGAACCTCGCACACCTGCGCCTTGCAGGCACTGGCGCCGCCCGGATGGCGCCGAGCCAGGTTCGCGAGCTTGCCGATCGCCTGGGGGTTCCGGTGGTGGTTCGCTACACGTCGACCGAGACCTCACTCGGCACGGGCACTCGACCGGGCGATCCCGACGAGGTCGTGGCGCTGACAGTTGGTCGTCCGGTCCCGGGTGTCGAGATGGTGCTGGTCGATGCCGCCGGAGCACCGGTGACCCTCGGAGAGGTTGGTCGGGTCCGGTTGCGAAGTGCTGCAGTGATGCGCGGCTATGTCGGATCTTGCTCGGGCCTCGATCGGGGCCAATCACCTCCGATCGATCTCGAACTCACCGCGGGAGTACTCGATGAAGACGGCTGGGTCACGACGGGAGATTTCGGGATCCTCGATGTCGACGGCAACCTTTCGCTGGTCGGTCGCGACAATGAGCTGTACCAGCGAGGTGGCTACAACGTGTACCCCGCTGAGGTCGAGCAGGCCATCGACGGCTTGGCCGGCGTGGCGCAGGTGGCTGTGGTTGCGGGCGAGGACCCAGTGCTCGGTGAGGTTGGGGTGGCCTTCGTGGTGGCAGCGCCCGGCGCCGAACCACCAACGCTCGGCTCGCTTCGGGCGCACGTGGAGTTGCTGCTGGCCGACTACAAGGCCCCCGACGTCCTGGTGCTCCTCGAAGCCCTCCCGGTGACACCCATGGGAAAGATCGACAAGCGATCGCTCAAGTCGATTGCCGATGAGGCGGCAGCGCAGCGCTCGGAGGAGCGAGTGGCGCAGCGCCAATCCCTGCGCGAGCAGGGGGGTGGCGATTTCGGCAATGATGCAGTCGCACAACCTCGCACACAGGAGACCTGATGAGTCCGATCGACAACCTTGGAAAGCCCGATGCTGATCGGGGGACTGCTCCCGAGCACGTGCAGGCGGGACGCTTCGCCACAAAGGTGGCATTCATCACTGGCGCGGCCTCCGGCATCGGCCGGGCGACGGCCCGGCGCATCGCGGCCGAGGGCGGAGCCGTGGCCTGCGTGGACATCAGCGCTGACGGTGCGACCTCGGCAGCCCAGGAGATCGACGACCTCGGCGGAACCGCCGTGGCGATCACCTGCGACATCACCGACGAGGCCTCGGTGGCCTCAGCCGTCGCTGAGGCGGTCTCGGCCCTCGGACGCATCAACGTGGTCTGCAACGTCGCTGGCATCGGAGGGTTCGCCAACACCCACGAGCAGTCACTCGAGAGTTGGAACCGCATGATCTCGGTCAACCTGACCGGCACCTTCTTGGTCTGTAAGCACACCTTGCCGCAGCTGCTCGATGGAGGCGGCGTCATCATCAACACCTCCTCGACGGCCGGCGTGATGGGGCAGCCCTACTCGGCGGCCTACTGCGCCTCCAAGGGCGGCGTGTCGATGATGACCCGGGCGATCGCCATTGAATACGCCGCCAAGGGCGTCCGCTGCAACGCGGTGGCTCCGGCCGGCGTGGACACGCCGCTGGTCCACGAGTTCGGTCTGCCTGAGGGCGCCGACTTCAAGCAGCTTGACCGCATCATGACCCCGCTCGGCTACTCCACGCCGTCGGAGGTCGCGGGAGCGATCGCCTATATGGCGTCGGATGAGGCCTCCTATGCCTCAGGGGCCATCTTGTCGATCGATGGTGCGATCAGTTCGTAGCGCTGTGGGAGGCTCGTCAGATGCCCCAGCCAGCTGAGAGCAGGGAACGATTGCACGTGGCGCTCGACGCCACACCGCTCCTCGGTCAGCCGACCGGGGTGGGGGTGTTCACCGCCCAACTGCTCGGGGCGCTCGTCCAGGATCCGTCGCTCGATGTGAGGGCCTTCGCTGTGAGTTGGCGAACCCGTCATGACCTTGTCGACCGGGTGCCGGCCGGCGTGAGCACCGAACAGCGAGCCATGCCCGCTCGGCCACTCCACCAGTCGTGGTCAATTGCCGACCACCCGCGCATCGAGCGGTTCCTCGGACCGGTCGATGTGGTGCACGGCACCAATTTCACAGTCCCTCCGTCACGGCGCGCAGGACGGGTCGTCACCGTTCACGACCTGACCTGCATCCGATATCCCGAGATGTGCCAGCCAGCCACACTGCGCTACCCCAAGCTCATCGAGCGGGCGATCGCCTCCGGCGCTGTGGTGCACACGCCGTCGCGCAGTGTCGCAGCCGAGGTCAGAGAGCACTTCGGTGCCCCGCGTGAGCAGGTGGTGGCTATCCATTCAGGAGTGCCCGCACTTCCTGCACCCGATCCCTTGATGATCCCTGCTTCGGTGGACCTTGGTCGTCCGTATCTGCTCAGCGTGGGCACGGCAGAGCCGCGCAAGGACGTGCCGGGTCTCGTGGCGGCATTCGGTGTCATCGCCGACGAGCTCCCTGATTTGCAACTTGTGCTGGTCGGTCCGGAGGGATGGGGCAGCGACGCCCTGAGTCTCGCCATCGCCGAGAGCCATGTTCGGGATCGGATCGTGACGACGGGCTTCGTCGGCGATGCGGCGCTGTCGGCCCTGCTCCACGGCGCTCGGGCACTGGCGTATCCCTCGCTCTACGAAGGGTTCGGGTTCCCGCCGCTCCAGGCAATGGCGGCGGGAGTCCCCGTGGTGACCACGCCCGCCGGCGCGCTGAATGAGACCTGTGGCGGAGCAGCGATCATGGTGCACCCTGGTGACCTCGACGGTCTCGCGGCGGCCCT
>CAIUMH010000077.1 GCA_903900235.1 uncultured Actinomycetes bacterium | reverse complement strand
CGCCCACATCCTTGGCGTGTCGATGGGTGGGATGATCGCCCAGCAGTTCGCCATCGACTTCCCCTCAGCCACTCGAACCCTGACCTCGATCATGTCGACACCGGACCCGGCGGTGAGTCCCCCGGCCGACGAGGCGGTGGGGGCGCTGATGGCTCCACCGGTCGCCGAGCGCGAGGCCGCCATCGAGCAATCCATTGTCACGTCGCGGGTGATCGCGTCGCCCGACTTCGCCTTCGATGAGCAGGGCATCCGGGCGCGCGCCGAGGTGCACTTCGACCGTGGCTTCCACCCGCAGGGCACTACTCGCCAGCTCGCCGCCATCCTGGCCTCGCCCGATCGTCGTCCCGGGCTCGCCGGTCTGACCGTGCCGGTGCTGGTAGTCCACGGCGATGCCGACATCCTCGTGATCCCCGCCGGCGGTGAGGCCACTAACGAGGCGATTGCTCACGCTGAGCACTGGGTCATCGAGGGCATGGGGCACGACCTGCCCATTGAGGTGGCCCCTGAGCTGCTCGACAAGGTCGCTTCCTTGGCTGGCCTCTCGGCCTAGCGAGTGCCGCCGCCGGCAGACTCCCAGGTGGCGAACATCGAGGCGTAGCGACCCTCTTGGGCGACGAGGTCGGCGTGGGTGCCGATCTCGGCGATGCGACCATTGACCACGACGACCACACGGTCGGCTCGCTCGGCGGTCGAGAGCCGGTGGGCGATCAGGATGGCGGTGCGCTGCTCGAGCAGGGCGTCGAGCGCCCGCTCGACCGCCGTCTCGGAGCGCAGGTCGAGCGAGGAGGTGGCCTCGTCGAGGACCAGGACCCGGGGGTGAGCAAGGAAGGCCCGGCCGAGGGCCAGCAACTGGCGCTCGCCGGCCGAGAGGGTTTGGCCTCGCTCGTGGACCACGGTGGAGATCCCGTCGGCCAGGCCGTCGATCAGCTCGCGAAGGCCCACTCGGTCGATGGCATCCTCGATCTCGGCATCGGTGGCCTCGGGCCGGGCATAGGCGAGGTTGTCCCGGATGGTTCCGGCAAAGAGGAAGGCCTCCTGGGGCACGACGCCGAGCTGGCGGCGGAGCGACTGCTGGGTGACCGTCCGCAGGTCGTGGCCGTCGATGGCCACGGTCCCGCTCGTGGGGTCATAGAAGCGGGTGATGAGCTTGGCCAGGGTGGACTTGCCACCACCGGTGGGCCCGACCAAGGCGATGGTCTCACCGGGGGAGATCTCGAGGCTGATGTCGGTGAGGACCGGGGTGTCGGGGAGGTACCCGAACGAGACGTCGGTGAAGCTGATGGCCCCGTCGATGGCCTCGAGCTCGGTGGCGTCGGGGGCATCAGCAACGGAGGGCTCGGTGTCGAGGAGGCCTCGCAGCTTGAGGATGGATGACTGGCTCTGCTGAAGCGCGTTGTACTGCTGGACGAGCAGTTGAATGGGCTGGAAGAAGCGGTTCAGGTAGAGGAAGAAGGCGACGAGAGCACCGATCGACAGCGTGTGGTGGAGGACCATGGTGCCACCGATTCCGAGCAGCAGGGCTTGACCGAGGATCCCGATGGCCTGGGTGCCGGGGCCATAGATGGCGTTGATGGCTCCGGTGGCGACATTGGCGTCGCGGTACTCGCCGACCACATTGCGGTGGTGAATGGCGTTGTGGGCTCTGCGGTTGTTGGCGGTGACGACGCGCACCCCGTGGAGTGACTCCGACAGATCCGACATCACATTGGCGATGCCATCGCGCACGGCCTCATAGCCCCGCTCCGAGGCCCGGTGGAACCAGAGGGTCATCGCGAGCAGTGGCGGGATGACGATGGCCACGGTGAGCAGGGCCAGCAGGGGGTTGAGAGTGAAGAGGATGACCGTGATCACGATCATGGTGAGCCCCTGGAGGGCGAACTGACTGAGGCCGTCTTGGAGCAGCTGCTGGAGGTTCTCGATGTCGCTGGTCATCCGGGTCATGACGACGCCGGCCTTCTCCTCGGTGTAGAAGTCGAGGCCGAGCCGCTGGAGGTGCGTGAAGACTCGGATCCGCAGGTGGTGCATGACTCGCGAGGCGAGGCGCCCGGAGACCTTGACCTGGGATTGCTGGGCCAGGGAGCCGATGCCGACGACGACGAGATAGATGACAGCGCACCAGACCACCACCGAGAAGGAGAGGTGGCCGGCGGTCATTCCGTGGTTGATGGCGTAGGCGGTGAGGGTCGGGCCGAGCTGGCTGGTGATGGCGACGACGACGACGAGCAGGGCCGACCAGATCATGAGGGTGGGGTGCTCGGAGAGCAGGGCGACGAGCGTGAGGCGTTGTTGCTCGTCGGCGGTCGGGAGCGAGGTGAAGTCTGACGAGCTCGTCGCTCGCTCGGGCTCGCTGGCCACGATGGCATCGACGCCCGCCTGGAGCTCGCTCGGGATGCCGGCGAAGGGAAGGCCGGGCTGGCCGCTCGCCTTGTGGGATCCTCCCATCGGGACCCCGCCGAACCCGCCCGCACCACCTGCGGCGCCCCAGCCCATCAGTGCACCAGACCCTGGTCGTCGAGGTCCTCAAGAGGATCAAGGTCTGCCGGATCGTCGGCCACGTGGGCCAGCACGTCGGCGTAGACCGGCACTGTGGCCAGGAGCTCCTCATGGGTCCCAGTGGCGGTGATGTGACCGTCTTCGAGCAGTGCGACACGGTCGGCCAGGGCGATGGTCGAGAGGCGGTGGGCCACCACCAGGGTGGTGCGGCCGGCCAGCAGGCCCTCGAGGGCCTCGTGGATGACCTGCTCAACATGGACGTCGATGGCGCTGGTGGCGTCGTCGAGCAGGAGGATGGGTGGGTTGACGAGCAGCGCCCGGGCGATGGCGATCCGCTGGCGCTGGCCGCCCGAGAGGGTGTAGCCCCGTTCGCCCACCACGGTGTCGTAGCCCTCGGCGAGATCACTGATGAACCCGTGGGCATTGGCCGCTGTCGCTGCAGCGACGACCTCATCTCGGCTGGCATCAGGTCGGCCATAGGAGATGTTGTCGGCGACCGAGGCTGAGAACAGGAATGGCTCGTCGGTGACCACTCCGACCTGGGCGCGCAGCGAGGGCAGGGTGGCGTCGGCCACGTTGGTGCCGTCGATCGTGATGGTGCCGGCCTCGACGTCATAGAACCGCAGCAACAGCCGGGCGATGGTCGACTTGCCCGACCCCGTCCGCCCGACCAGCGCCACGGTCTCGCCCGGCTCGAGGACAAGGTCGACTCCATCGATCACCGGAGCGCCGGAGCCGTAACCGAAGGTGACCCCGGAGAACTCGACTCGCCCGGCGGTGACCTCGAGGTCAACGGCCCCGGGCCGCTCGACCACGTCGGGTCGCTCGTCGAGGACCTCGAAGATCCGCTCGGCCGAGGCACTGGCCCGCTGGCCCATCATGATGAGCATGCCGAGCATCATGAACGGCGCCTGCAACATCAGGAGGTACGCATTGAAGGCCAGGATGGCGCCGATGCCCACGGTGCCGTGGATCACCATCCATCCACCGAAGGCCAGCACGAGGGCCAAGCCGACCTGGGGCAGGTTCTGCATGATCGGTGTGAAGCGGGCACGCAGGTCGGCGTCCTTCTCATACGCCCAGGCCACGGCGGCGGAGGCGTCGGTCAGCTGGGCGATCTCGCGGCCCTCTTGGGCGAAGGAGCGCACCACGCGCACCCCGTTGACGTTCTCGTCGGTGAGTGTGGCGACCTCGGCCAGACGGGCTTGGATGATCCAGGAGATGGGGAACATGACGTGGCGCATCCGGATGCCGGCCCAGAACAGGAATGGCATCACCGACATGGCCACCAGGGCCAGCGGCACACTGATCGAGAGCATGAAACAGAAGGCCACAATCCCGATGCAGCACTGCACGAGGATCAGTGGAGCGAATGTGGCATACATCTGCACCGAGCGGATGTCCGAGTTGGCTCGAGAGATGAGCTGGCCGGACTGGACCCGGTCATAGAACGAGAACGACATACCGCTCAGGTGTTCATAGATGAGGTTCCGCAGGTCGAACTCGAAGTCATAGGCCACCCGGAACAGCAGCCAGCGGGAGAAGAAGCCACAGATCCCGACCAGGCCACCGATGATGGACACGATGATCACGTAGTGCTCGAGGGGGACCGAGTGGCTCTGGACCGAGCGGTCGATGGCTTGGTTGAGCAGGTTCGGGACCTGGACTTGGAGCACCAGACTGAGAAAGGACAGGCCGATGGCGGTGAAGAATGGCCACCGTCGAGCCCGCAGCAGCGGCCAGATGCGCCGGGTCCGGCTCTTGGAGGTGTCAGGGTCGACCGACGCCGGCGGACGGCGGTAGCGGGCAGTTTCCCCCATTGGCTCGAACGCAGACGTCGCCCGATCGGTCAAGCCGGTGGCGCGCACCCCTTCGACACTAGGGGCAGAGGTTGGCGGCCGTCCTCCGCAGACCTTCGGCCCACCACACCAGAGCGTCGAAGGAGGCCTCTCGCCGATCCTGGTCCTCCACCATCTCGGCGACAGCCATGAGGCGGGCCGCTACCGCATCGTCGGCCGCGCTCAGCATGCAACGACCGGCGCTCGTGAGCGACAACTCGACGCGCCGGCGGTCTCCTGCCCCGGAGCTCCGCGTGACGAGACCTCGCTCGAGGAGGCCCTCGATCAGAGAGGTGACGCTCGGTGGGCTGACCGACAGGATGCTCGCCGCCACGGACGACGAGAACGTCCCCCGGCTCAAGAGACACAGCATCCGGTATTGGGCATCGCTGAGCCCGATGCCACCCAGCGCCAGATCGGCTTGCTTGGCCAAGAAGACGGTGCACCGAGCCATCTGTGTGGAGCGGGAGTCTTGCGGTGACGACGAGCGGAACTCGAGGAGGGCATGGGCGAGAGCGGTCGCCTCCATCTCGCGGTCCTCGCTCAGGATTGGACCCGAAGACGGTGTACTCATGGAGGTCACCGTTACATACTTGCGACTGACAGTCAATAAGGAATAATCGATAAGGAAATGCAGTCGACGCGATGGGGGAGCGAACACCGGAGCGTTTGCGCTTCGATCGAGGGTCGGGTAACCAACACCCATGGCGCATATCGGTCTCCACCACACCACCATCGGCTCACAGGGCATCGATCTGCCCGTTGTGGCGCTGAGCGAGACGCTGGCGATCGCCCTGATGATCACCGTCGACCATGGGGTGGCCTTCTGCGCCAAAGCGGGGACCGAGCTGGCGGCGATGCTGGACGACCTCGAGGTCGAGGTGGTGGTCACGGTGGCGACGATGGGCATTCCGCTGGCCATCGAGACCACCCGAGCCTTGGGTCTCGACGACTACGCCATCTTGCACAAGACGCCCAAGATCCACCTGGCCGACGGCGAGTCGGAGCCGGTGGTCTCGATCACCACGGCTGGGGAGCAGCGCCTGCTGTTCGATCGGGAGCGCATCAGGGTGGTCACCGGCCGGCGGGTCGCAATCATCGACGACGTCATCTCGACGGGTGGCTCCATCACCGCAGCACTGCGCTTGGTGCGACGGATCGGTGGCCTGCCCGTTGCCCTCGGATGCTTGCTCACTGAGGGGGCGACCTGGCGAACGGCGTTGGGTGACGATGCCGACCTTGTCCGTTCCCTGGGGGAGATCCCCGTGTTCGACCGGTCGGCCGACGGCGAACTCAGCGAGGTGTGGGAGGGCTGAGCTGGTCGTGGATCGGGGACGTGGGACGCACGACTCCAGTGGCTCGGCCGACGAGCAGGTAGACGATTCCGGCCACCAGCATCCCGGCGAACACGCTGACATCCCCGCCCGACATGGCCCCCAGCGCGTGGTCGGTTGCGGTGGCTGAGGCGAAGGGGTGGAGCCAAGAGGGCAGCGGGACGGTCGAGTTGAGGGTCAGCAGGGCGGCCAGCATCCCGGCACCCATCGCCACGAACCCCGCCACGTTCACGCCGCCGGTTGTGGCGTAGGCGCTGCTCGGGCCGCCGAACCTGAGGTCTGCAGTCTCGTAGTGACCTCGCCGCAGGACCCAGTCGACCAGGAAGACCGCGCACCATGGGGCGATCCAGACGATGACCAAGGCCACGAAGTCGCGCAGCAGCGTGGCAAAGGATGAGGAGAGCACGGCGTAGAGGGTGGCGATGAGGCAGAGGGCGCTGTCGAGCAGGACGGCCTGGGGGCGGCGGAGCTTTAGGCCCAGGGCCTGGAGGGTGACGCCGGAGGAGTAGAGGTCGAGACTGTTGATGCCGAAGAGTTGCACGATGGCGGCGATCATGAACACCGAGATGAACCAGGCCGGCAGGACATGGCCTCCCCCGAGTGCGGTGAAGGGATTGGCGCCGGTCCAGTCGGCTCCGCCGATGGCGACGAAGGAGATGGCACCAATGGCCATCACGCAGATCTGCGGCAGTGCCGTGCCGAGGAACACCCACCCGGTGGTGGCCGCCTTGGAGGTCGATGCCGGCAGGTAGCGCGAGAAGTCGTTGCCGCACTCGGTCCAGCTGAGCCCCGACAAGGTGATGGTGAAGGCCAGGCCCAGCGACCACAGCTGCCAGGTCACCCCGGTGCCCGTCCCGGCCGCCAGATGGCCATGCCCGATACAGAGGAGGCCGACCACGCCGAAGATCACGATGAAGGGTGCGATGAGCCACCGCAGGACGGTGGTCATGGTGGCATGGCCGAACAGGGGCAGCAGTGTCTGGATGGCCACTGCGACGACGACGATGGCCACCTTGAGTGGCGTCCCGGGATGGAGGCCACCTTGGTTGGCGAGGACGAGAGAGGCGCCGACGATCAGGATCAATCCCTCGATCTCGAATCCGATCAACGTGACCCAATTGAACAGGGCCAGCCCTCGTGATCCCCGAGCTCCGAAGGTCGCCCGGTTGACGCCGAAGGTGGTCGTGCCGGTGGTCGGACCCTGGAGGGAGCAGAGGCCGACGAGAAGCCACGAGAGGTTGCCGATCACGATCAGGATGAGGGCCTGGGAGATCGAGAATCCGAAGGTCATCAGCAGGGCGCCATAGACGAAGTACTCGACATTGATGCTGGCACCAGCCCACAGCGCTCCGAGGTCACGTGGGCGTGCCCATCGCTCCGATGCCGGGATCAGGTCGATACCGTGCTGCTCGACATGGAATGGGAGGTCTCCAACGGGGAGGGGGGAATGGGTGTCGGTCATGGTGGCCGGATCACCAACTTTCTTTGAGGAGTTCGCTTCCCATGGTGGCCGAGCGAGCGACCCACGAGGGGGACGCTGCTGATGGCGGGTCACCAGAGCTGTCGCTCCGGCCGATTTTGGGGATTGCCCTCCCATTCGCCCGTTCGAGGTGCTAGGAAATGCAGAGTAGAAGTGCAGAGGTGCTTCGTCAGATCCAAGGGGGATTTCAGTGACTCAAGAGTTCGATCGCAGGTCGTTCCTTGCTCGTGGTGCGGCAACCGCCTCGGGCCTCGTGGTGGCAGGAGGAAGCGTCGACCTACTGTCGGCCAACCTCGCTGGTGCAGTCGAGAGCAATGGCAAGGGTCTCAACGGCGTCTCCACGGCCAAGCCCAAGCGCGGCGGCACCCTCACCATCGGCCTCGATGCCGAGGAGCAGGGCTTCAACCCGGCCTCGGGGCGATTCGACACCGCAGGGTTCATCTACGCCCGTTTGGTCTACGACCCGCTGATGATCATCAACACCAAGGGCCAGGCGGTCCCGTACCTCGCTCAGTCGATGACGTCGAACGCCGACGCCACCGAGTGGACGATCACCATGCGACCGAACATCAAGTTCCACGACGGCACCCCATGTGACGGTGCTGCCCTGTTGACCAACATTGACTCGTACTACAACAGCCCGCTGGTGGGTATCGCCATCCGCCCATTGGTCAAGAGCTACGAGCAGACCGGTCCGCTGTCGGTCAAGATCACGATGTACCACGGTTGGGCGACCTTCCCGATCACCATGGCTGAGCAGCAGATCTGCTTCGTGTTCGCCCCTTCGATGCTCAAGCTCCCGAACCAGGGCAGTGACCACCCGATCGGCACAGGACCCTTCGTGTTCAAGGAGTGGAAGGTCAACGACCACTTCACTGCGGTGGCCAACAAGGAGTACTGGCGTCCAGGACTGCCGTATCTCTCCCAGGTCACCATCAAGCCGATCCCTGATGAGCAGGCCCGAGCTCAGGCTCTTCAGTCGGGAACCATCCAGATGATGCACACCTCCGATCCCAAGAACATCAAGACGTTCCGCGGCAACAAGAAGTGGGCCTACACCAACAACGTCGGCAAGATGGTTGGCTCGCCGAACGTGAACTGCATCATGCTGAACGGAGCGGCGGCACCGTTCAACGACATCGAGGCTCGGCGCATCGTGGCCACGGGTTCGAGTGCGGCGGCCTATGCCAAGATCATCGACCAGGGCATCGCCGCCCCCTCGGTTGGCATCTACCAGCCCGGCTCGCCCTACTACGGCAAGACTCCGTACCCGGCCTACAGCCAGTCCAAGGCCAAGACCTTGGCCGCCGCCTATGCCAAGAAGCACGGAAAGCCGTTGGCCTTCACACTCAACAGCGTGGCGGCACCGACCAACCTGCGTCAGGCTCAGTATGCCCAGCAGGTCATGAAGGGGATCGGCGTCAACGTGACGATCAAGACCATGCAGCAGAACGAGCTCATCAACAACGCACTCTCTGGAAGCTTCCAGGCCACTGAGTGGAGCCAATTCGGCGGCATGAGCCCGGACCTGAACTACGTCTGGTTCTCGCCGACCACCGCCACCAAGGCTGGCATCTCGATCAACATGGCGCGTAACTCCGACCCGCAGATCGAGGCGGCCTTCCGAACTGGGATGGCATCGACCAACGCCAAGGTGCGCACCGCTGCCTTCAAGAAGATCAACGAGCGGCTCGGCGCTGACATCCCCTATGTCTGGCTCGATCGGGCAGTCTGGGCATTGGTGTCAAAGCCCAACGTGCAGAACTGGGCCAACCCCAAGACGCCAGCAGGCCAGCCGGCGCTTGGCCAGGACCAGGGGACGTTCTTCGTGACCCAGACTTGGCTCAGCTAGCCCGGCGATCAGCCACTCTGACGATGGCGCCCTGCTTCGGCGGGGCGCCATCGTCGCGCTCGGACTCGCGTGATTGACCAGTCGGCGAAGATATCGGGATGGAAGCCTTCGATGCTCGGTTCCTCGCCGACGACCACCGGTTCCATGAGGGTTACCTGACCGAGGAGCGAGCTGACCTCGAGGCCGCCGAGGTCCTCGGTCTCCTCGGTCTCGATGGGCCCTCCCGGATCATCGACGCGGGCTGTGGTGACGGTCGGATCGCCGTTCGCCTCGCCTCCCTCGGTCACGACGTGGTGGCCATCGACGCCGATCCTGATCAGATAGCTCGGGCGGCTCAGGGGGCATTGCATCGAGGGGTCCAGCTTGACCTGCGGATGGCCGACCTCACGGTCGAGGTGGTCGATCCGCCCGCGGCGGGGGCCCTGCTGTGGTTCACCACCTTCGGCTTCTTGTCCGACAAGGGCAATGCCCGGGTACTCGAACACCTGCGTGGAGGCCTCCTCGAGGGTGCCGCCCTTGTGATCGACACGCTCGACCCGGTTGTCGTCGCCGACGAGATTGGGAGCGATCCGGAGTCGATCAGAATGGTGAGCGGCGACTGGGTGCAAGAAGACGTCCGGCGCTTCGATCCGGTTACCGAGCGGCTGGTGGTCGATCGCACGGTCCGAAGTCCGGACTCCTTCACTCGGCGCCAGCTGCGCCTGTGGCTTCCTCAGCGACAGCGGTGGCCATCGGTGCTCGACGCAGCCGGATTCGACTTGGTCGAGGTGGTTGAGCCACCGGACGACGCGTGGGCGATCCGGCTGGTGGCCGAGGCGCGCTAGGAGCCCGTGGTCGGCGCCTCGTGGTGGGCGTGGCCGTCGAGCGGTGCCCACGTCACCAAGAGTGCCAGCGTGAGCAGGAGGCCAAGGCCGGCGGAGACCAGGAAGGGCAGGAACATGTGCATCCCGAACAGGACGCCGGCCACCGCCGAGGCCAGGGCGATGGCCCCTGTCTGCGACGAGGCGTAGATGCCTTGGACCCGTCCCAGCTCGCGTGGTGTTCGACCCTCGGTCATCATCGCCTGGAGCGACGGCAGGGCAAAGGCAAACCCCATGGACTCGAGAAATCCCATGGCCAGCAGGATCGGGATCGAGGTCACGAAGGGGTAGGCGATGCAGAAGCTCACCGAGACCAGCAGACCGAGAGCGGCGAGGGCCCGACGGTCCCAGTGGTCGGCGAACCACCCGGCGGCGCGGACGAAGAAGACATAGGGGACGCTGAACGCCGTCCATGACAGGGCGATGATGGCCGAGGATGCTCCGCGATCATTGAGCAGCAGGGTCCAACACGCTTCGTAGACGCCGATGCCGAGGCCCAGGGTGATCGCCCCGAAGACGGCTCCGAGCAGAGCCCGGGACATGGCGAGGCGGACGAGGGGCTCGTGTTGGACATGGATGACATCGTGGGAGCGGATCGTCGAGCTGGTCAGGACGGGGATGGCGGCGACGGTGCAGGCCATCGCCGTGGCCAAGAAGAGCAGCGACATGTGGTGGACTCCAGCCACCGACCCGAGCAGGGGACCCACCGCAGTCCCGGCCAGCTGAGCGGAGAAGATCCGCGAGATGGCCCGACCGCGGCGTTCGATGGGCACGTTCGACGAGACGAGCGCCAGACTGGCAACCTCGACGGCGCCAGCTGCTCCACCTTGGATGAAGCGCAGTGCGATGAACCCCCAGATCGAGACCGGGAGCATGCAGGCGAGGCAAGCCCCGGCATAGACGAAGAGCCCGCCGACGAGGACTGGCCGACGGCCGATGCGATCGGCGAGGCGACCCGCTGGAAACTGCGTGAGCAGGCCGGCTAAGAAGAACGCGCTCATGGTCAGGCCGATGAGCGACGGTGAGGCGCCGTGGTCCTTGAGGAAGAGCGGGAACAGCGGCATGATCGCCCCGGCACCGAGCCATTCGAGGAACACCACCAGGGCCAGCCGCCGGACCATGGTGCTGGTGGCCTGCTCGTCGTTGATGGTTCCGGCCGCAGCGGGGTGATCGGGCATCGGCTCCGGCATGCCTAGAACCTACCGGCAGGTCAGCCGAGGTCAAGTGTGGTCATGCGGACGCAGGGGCGAGGTGCGAGACTTGGGCCATGGCATCGCCGGAGCATGGGGTTCCAGACGTCAGGTGGGGCAGGAGCGACACCGAGGTGGCCCGAGCCGGCCACTGGGGAGTCTCGTCGGCGATTGGGCCATGGCTGATTCGGTCGATGGCCCCGGTTGATCGCTGGGTGCCAACCAAGACCAAGGGCCGATGCACGGCGCTGGGGCCATGCGGGTCCCCCACCCTGCTGCTCACCATGGCGGGGGCCACGTCCGGACTCGAGGGGACGACGCCGCTCGGGTACCTGCTCGACGACGACACGCAGACGGATCAGAACGTCAGGGTCCTCGCCCTCTCTCGACGAATGGAGGCATGAGATGGATCTCGAGCTCGCTGGAAAGGTGGTCCTGGTCACCGGTGGCAGCGACGGCCTCGGCCGCGGCCTGTGCGGGGCATTGGTCGATGAGGGCGCTTCGGTCGCCCTCTGCGGCCGCTCGATCGAGCGGCTGGCCGAGGTCGAGCACGAGCTGACGTCGCGGGGAGGGACGGTGTTCGCCGTCGAGTGCGACGTCACCGAACTCGCCGGCCTCGAGCGGCTGGTCAGGGCCGTCGAGGATCGTTTCGGCCGACTCGATGGATTGGTGAACAATGCCGGGCGGTCAGCAGCGGGCACACTGGCGGCCACCTCCGATGAGGACTGGGTGGCTGATCTGGATCTCAAGCTGATGGCGGCGGTCCGCTTGACCCGCCTCGCCCTGCCGATGCTCGAGGCCAGCAACTCTGCATCGGTGGTCAACGTGCTCGCCACCGCCGGAAAGGCGCCGCCGGCTGGGTCCTCACCGACCTCGGTGTCGCGCGCGGCGGGCCTGGCACTGACCAAGACGCTGTCGAAGGAGCTTGGCTCTCAAGGGATCCGGGTGAATGCCGTCGTGATCGGCCTCATCCGGTCGGGGCAGTGGGTGCGTCTGGCCAAGACCATTGGACAAGACGTCGAGGAGCTCTACCGGTCGATGGCGACCAACGGCGGGATCCCGCTCGGCCGAGTCGGGACCGAGGCCGAGTTCGCCGACCTGGCAACCTTCCTGCTCTCTGCGCGAAGCAGCTACGTGACGGGAACGGCTATCAACCTCGATGGAGGACTTTCGCCCGTCCTCTGAGCCGCGACGACTCTTGGCGGTCGAGTCGGTCGGTGGGTGTGTACGGTCAAGACCATCGGAGACGAGGGGGAACCATGGCAGAGATCCACGGAGTATGCGACGAGCGGTTCGAGGCCTTGGCGCTTGAACTGTCAAAAAGCATCGATGACGGCGAGGACTGCGGCGCGTCGATCTGCGTGCATCACAAGGGGGAGGTTGTGGTGGACCTCTGGGGCGGGTTCGCCGACGCCGAGCGCACCCGGCCGTGGGAGGCCGACACGCTGGTCAATGTCTGGTCAACGACCAAGACCATGACGTTTGTCTGTGCCCTCATCTTGGCCGATCGAGGGGAACTCGACCTCGACGCCCCGGTGGCCCGGTACTGGCCAGAGTTCGCCCAGGCCGGGAAAGAGGGGGTCCTGGTGCGCCATGTGCTGGGCCACACCGCTGGTCTGAGTGGTCTCGATGAGCTCTTCGTCGACGAGGAGATCACGCAGTGGGACCGAGTCTGTGAAGCGCTGGCCGCTCAAGCCCCTTGGTGGGAGCCAGGCACTGCGTCGGGCTATCACGCGCTCACGCAAGGCAACCTGATCGGGGAGATCGTCCGACGCATCACGGGCATCACGATCGGGCAATGGTTCGCCGCCGAAGTGGCCGCACCCTTAGGGGCTGACTTCTTCATCGGGTTGCCCGAATCTGAGGAGCACCGAGTCTCGTTGGTGATCCCGCTGAACGAGGTGATCCCAGAAGGGGCCCCCGGTGACTCGATCGCGATGCGGAGTTTCCGATCGCCCCGATTGCACTCCTCCGCCCCCCTCAATCGCTGGTGGCGAGCCGCAGAGGTGCCGGCGGCCAATGGCCACGGCAATGCCGCCTCGGTGGCACTGGTCCAGTCCCTCATCACCGGCCGGGGTCAGGTTGGCGGAACTCGATTGCTGAGCGAGGCCACGGTCGATCGAGTGTTCGAGACCCAGGCCGATGGCACGGACCTCGTCCTCGGGCTGCCGATGCGCATGGGCATGGGGTACGGGTTGTCGAGCTCGCTGCTCCCCATTGGCGATCGAGCCTGTTTCTGGGGTGGGTACGGGGGATCGTTCATCTTCATGGACCAAGAAGCGGAGCTGACCGTGGCCTACATGATGAACATGATGCGCAACGGCCTCGTCGGCGATACCCGGGGATTCGGCCACGTGTTCAATGCAACATTGGCGGTCTCGGTCTGAGGCTGCCCGGGTCGTGACACCCTCGACCTAGGTTGCCGGCCATGGAGATGAGCATCCCGATCCAAGAGCTGTGCCGAGAGTTCCGCCTTGATCCCGCGATCTTCCGGCGACGGGCACTGTGGTCGGGGCCGATCGACAACAACTTCGCCGGCTTCGCCCCGGCCGAGGAATTCTGTCAGGGTGAGTACTACGAGGGGAGCCGCAAGGGACGGAACTTCTCGAAGTCGGGGGTCTACACCGGCGTGCTCAGCCAGCTCGTGCTCGGTGCCAAGCGACCGATGGTCCTCATCACCCTGAGCCGTCGAGAATGGACGGTGGAGGTCGCACCCTATGCCCAGCGGTGGGACGGTCTGTTGCCGGTCCCCTATCGGCCACTCAAGGGTCGCTCGACCTTCGAGGCGTGGGAGTTTCGCACGGGTGCCCCACCCGATTTCGCCACCAGCGCCAAGGTGGCGGCAGCGATCACCACGGCGCAGCGCCGTCGTCGGTCCACTTTCATCAACTGTTACGTCTGCGCCACGACCGTCCCGCCCGAGGAGGTCTGGGAATACGACCGGTGCAGTGATTGCCGAGGCGTGAACTTCAACTTCTCACCGATCGATGAGGAGCGCGGCGTCGAGTCCCACGACGAAGGCTGAGCGAATACTTCGCCTACAGGGAAGGGTCCTGCTCGTGCCCCCACACCTCGCGGTTGTCGACTCGATCAACTCGGCGTCGAGCCCGCAGGGTGAGCAATGGAGTGAGACCGACCTCGGCGAAGAGGACATCGACCGAGCGTCGTCCCTCGTCGTCGAGATCGGCATAGGCGGCCTGGAGACGCTGGAGCACGTAGAGGCGATAGGGAAACACGCCGGTGGTCAATTCGGTGCCCCGCCACGCGAAGGTGACGCTGCCCGGGGTCCGGCGTGCCGGCTTGCCACCGACGACCCCTCCGGTCTCGACGTCGTCGGCATGTCCGAGCCACTCGTCGAGCCAGGCCACCTGGGCGCAGATCTCGTCGACCCACTCGACAGCGATGTAGCGGAGCAGGGCGGTGAGGGTCTCGGGAATCTCGTCCTCGGCGAAGAGCTCAGGGTCAACCTCTCCGTACTCGGGGGCGTCGAGCAGTGGGGAGTTCATCCGCTCGGTCCAGCGCCACACTCGCCACGCCGTCTGCTTCATCAGGCGCGACGGGGCGGGGTCGCGGGCGAGGTGGGGGTAGAGCGGACCCATGAAGCCATAGTCGCCAATGGTTGGGCGGCCTCCGAGCAGGAAGGGGCTGTGCTCGAGGTGGGAGCTGAGGAGGCTGAGGAACTCGGCATAGGACGACTCGATCAGCGCCTCGGTGTCCGGGGTGACCCCGAAGATGGCCGCCGCCGAGCGCATGCGGTCGCTGGCGAGAGCGAAGACAGCGGCGCGCTGTGCCGCATCGCCGCCGAGGATCATGGCCCCGGCGAAGTCCTGAGCGAGGAAGTCGAGGTTCTCCTCATCGAAGTTCCAGCGGTAGTGCATGGCCGGCCGAAGGAGACCCTCGCCTCCGAAGATCTCGAGCACGTGCGCCACGCAGCGCTGCACCGGGGTATCAGGCACGACCGACTGCAGGCCCTCGGCCTGCTCGAGGAAGTCGATGATGTCGACCGTATCTTGGACCAGCTGGCCCGATGGGGTCTCGAGGACTGGCATGATCAACCGCCCGATGGTTGGCATGATGTCCTGCTGATAGTGGGGGTGGCCGACGGCCCGCTCAACGTGGTCGATACGGTGGGTGCGGAGATAGGAGCGAGCCTTGGCGGTGTAGAGGGATGCGGGCATCCCGTAGAGGTAGTAGGTCGATGTGCTCATGAGATCTCCCGGAGAGGTAGTCGGGAGCCTAGATCGGGTCCCTCCTGTTGATTCGTAATCTTATGGCAACTAGCGTGACAAATCACTGAGGCAACAAGGGGGACGCGTGGACATCGAGATCAACCGAGGAAATTTCCGAGAGCTGCGGATCATTGAGCCCGCAGTGTCACCCTTGGCTGAGGACCAGGCCCGCCTCCGCGTGGAGCGCTTCGGACTGTCGTCCAACAACGTCTCCTATGCCGTGGTCGGCGACATGCTCTCCTACTGGGATTTCTTCCCAGCATCGGACCCAGTGGCTGGAGACGACACCGTCTGGGGCCGCGTGCCGGTGTGGGGCTTCGCCCGGGTGACAGAGACACGGTCCGCCGATGTCGCCGTCGGTGAGCTCCTCTTCGGCTACCTGCCCATGTCAGATGAGGTAGTGGTCACCGTGGGATCGGCCAACCCCTTCACCATCTCGGACGTCTCCGCTCACCGAGCGCACCTGGCCAATGCCTACAACTCGCTCCGGCGCTGCGAGCAGGACCCGAGCTACTCCGAGGCCACGGCGGACCTCCAGATGCTCCTGTACCCCCTCTTCTTCACCTCCTTCGTGATCGATGACTTCCTCGAGGACAATGTGGACTTCGGAGCCGAGCGGGTGGTCATCTCCTCGGCATCAGCGAAGACAGCCCTCGGTGCTGCCTTCTTGGCCAAGGCTCGTGGCATCACGGTGGTCGGGATGACCTCGGCCGCCAACCGGGCCTTCACCGAGGCCATCGGGATCTATGACGAGGTGGTCACCTACGACCAGGCTGGTGACTTGCCGCTGGTCCCGACGGTGTTCGTCGACGTCGCCGGCAACCAAGGCACCGTGGCGGCCGTGCACGCTCGCCTCACCGACTTCCTCGTCCACTCGATGATCGTCGGGGACACCCACTGGGATGAGACACCGAGTCTCGACGGAGCCCCGTTGCCGGGCCCCCGTCCGGTCTTCCTCTTTGCTCCAAGCCAGATCGCCAAGCGGACCGAGGACTGGGGCAGCGTCGAGCTCAACCGCAAGGTGGCCGACGCGTGGAGCCGCTTCATCGCGTGGGTGCCGTCATGGCTCTCCCTCGAGCATCGAGGCGGAGCCGAGGCGGTCCGCTCGCTGTTCCTCGACCTGCTGGAGAACAGAATCGACCCAGCCGTCGGCTACACCTGCACCATGACCGAGGAGGTCACCTCATGAAGTTTGGAATCATCTTCGCCAACACGGGACCCTTCGTCGAGCCTGAGGCAGCCATCGAGATGGCGTTGGCCGCCGAGGAAGCGGGCTTCGAATCCCTCTCCACCGTCGAGCATGTGGTGATCCCCGAGGGCTACGAGTCGACCTACCCCTACGACCGATCAGGCAAGATGCCCGGCTCGGACAAGGCACCGATTCCGGACCCCCTGATCTGGCTGTCCTTCGTGGCAGCCCGCACCTCCACCATCCGTCTGGCCACCGGGATCTTGATCCTGCCCCAGCGCAACCCGGTCGTCCTCGCCAAGGAGCTCGCCACGCTTGACCACCTGTCGGGAGGCCGGATGGACCTTGGGGTCGGAATCGGCTGGCTGGCCGAGGAGTTCGACGCCTTGGGAATCCCCTTCTCTGAGCGGGCGGCACGCACCGACGACGCCATCGGCGCCCTGCGGGCACTGTGGAGCCAGGATGTCGCCTCCTATGCCGGAGCATTCACCTCCTTCACCAACTGCATCTCGAAGCCGCAGCCAGTCAACGGGACGATTCCGATCCACGTCGGTGGACACTCTGAGGCGGCGGCCCGGCGGGCGGGCCGGCTCGGTGACGGCTTCTTCCCCGGCGAGGGTAACCACGCCAAGCTGGCCAATTTGATCGAGATCGCCCGCAATGCCGCCGCCGACGCCGGTCGCGACCCGGAAGCCCTCGAGATCACCAGTGGTGGCCGGGGTGTATTCGGCCCCGGTGCACTCGATGAGGTGTCCGCCCTCGCCGAGCTCGGCGTGGACCGCGTCGTGGTGCCTGCCTTCTTGTACTACGCCGATACCGCTGACGCCCTCGCCGCCTTCGGCGCCGAGGTCATCGCCAAGTCCTGATTTCCCCGACCACCAACCGAACAGACGGAACGAGCCACACCATGAAAGATCTCAAGGATAAGACCGCTGTCATCACTGGTGCCGCATCGGGCATCGGCCTGGCACTCACCGAACGCTGCATCGCCGAGGGCATGAAGGTCGTGATGGCCGACATCGAGGCCCCCAAGCTCGAAGCCGAGGCAGCGCGGCTGTCCGCAGCGGGCGGGGATGTCACCGCGTTCGTCTGTGACGTGTCGGACTCGGAGCAGGTCGAGGCCCTCAAGCAGGCCGCCCTCGCCGCCTACGGGGCGGTCCACCTGCTGGTGAACAACGCCGGGGTTGCCTCGGGCAAGACCCATGTCAACGCCACGCCGGGTGATCTCGACTGGGTCATCGGTGTCAATGTCCTCGGTGTGTCCTATGGCGTGGCGGCGTTCGCCCGCATGATGATCAAGCAGGGCGAGGGCCACATCGTCAACACCGCGTCGGAGGCTGGCCTGATCGCCACGCCGATGCTTGGCTCGTACCACACGTCGAAGTACGCGGTGGTGGGATTGAGCGAGGGCCTGGCCATGGAGCTCGAGGGAACCGGAGTCGGTGTCTCGTGCCTCTGCCCCGAGCTGATCAACACCAAGATCTTCGAGTCGGCCCGTAATGCTCCGGCCTCGTCGGGCCTGCCGGCGCCCGGAGACATTCCGATTTCCTTCGCCGAGCAGATGATGGGCACCACGGCGATGGACCCGGCCGATGCCGCGGCTGACGTGATCTACGCCGTCAAGGCGAACCGCTTCTGGATCATCACGCACCAGGTGACGCTCGAGCGTATGGCCAAGCGCAACGAGGACCTCGAGCGCGGCCGGCGGCCCCGCAATCCACAGGCGCACTGACCCACCCAACCGACAATCTCACAGGACCCAAGGAGACGACATGGCCGATCGCATCGAGCACCCCTATGGACAGATCAACGTCGACACACTCAAGAAGTGGTTCCGTATGGACCCGGCTGAGGACGGAAATGTCTGGATGATCAACCTGATGAAGTATCACCAGGTGGCCGCATATCACGGCGATGACGCCCCGACCATCTCGGGCAAGGATGCCGATGATGTCTACGCCCCGGTCGATGTGCTGAAGGACCTCGGGGCCATGGTGGCCTTCTTCGGCGATGTCGAGCGCCAGGTCGAGGGGGATCCGGCGTGGGACCGCATCGCCATCGTTCGCTACCCCTCTCGCGCCTCGTTCTTCGCCATGCAAGAGCGTGACGATTTCAAGGAGAAGCACGTCCACAAGGCCGCCGGTATGGAATTCACGGTCATCGTGGGCGGGCTTCCCGTCGGCGAGGCCGTTGAGATCCCATCTGGCGGCTCCTATGTGATGCGGGTCCGTCGGCTCGCCCCGGGTGCAACCGCCCCGGTGGATCCGGCCGGCGTGACGTCGGTGGCGCGCTTCTCGTCGGACGGGACGATCATCGGTGACGAACGCGAGTGGGACGAGGTGCTCTTCGACGTCGTCGATGACGACCAGATCAATAGCCTGATCGGGCAGCCCGGCGTGGAGGAGCAGATCACCTTGGTCGTTGATCGCTATCTCGACCGACTGACTGAGTCGGTGACCACCGGTTGATCCCACCCGGGTCGGGACGAGGGCTCGGAATCGGTTCCGGGCTCCCGCTAGAGTCCGGAGACGGACCGGGGGGTACCGATGGAGATCCAGGACGCAGTTGAACCATTCGCCTATGGAGGGGTCAACCACCTTGCCTTGGTGTGCCGCGACATGGGTCGCACCGTCGACTTCTACACCCGGATCCTCGGGATGCCACTGGTCAAGACCATCGAGTTGCCCTTCGGCCTTGGCCAGCACTTCTTCTTCGATTGTGGCGGTGGCGACCAGCTGGCATTTTTCTGGTTTCCCGATGCCGCGGAGCCGGTACCGGGGATTTCGGGTCCCGGCGTGCGACCCGATACCGGGTCGTTGACCAGCGCCATTGGGTCGATGAACCACGTGGCCTTCAGTGTCCCGGCCGACAAGATCGAGGAGTACCGCGAGCGGCTGATCTCGGCCGGAGTGGCCTGCTCGGAGGTCGCCAACCACGATGACTCCGAGTTCGGTATCAGCGCCGAGATGACTGACGAGGTGTTCGTGCGGTCGGTCTACTTCCAGGATCCCGACGGCATCCTCCTCGAGATCGCCGCGTGGACGCGAGCCTTTGGCCCTGACGACATTGCCCATGCACCCGCTGGCCCGGTGAGGTAGCGGGTGCCACGACTGCGTCAGGTCTCTCGCTCTGAGGCCGAGGCCCCAATCGTTGTGGCCATGTACGACTATCTCTTTGACGATCGCGATCCGGTGGTCGATCCGGGCACGGCCGATGGCACGACAGGGGACTGGTGGACGGTGATGGCCAACAGTCCACCGGCGCTTCAGCATGCCGTCGACGGGTTCCTCTTCTATCAAGACCCCGGTCGTGTCCTCGACCCGGTGCTTCGCGAGGTGGCCCAACTGCGCGTCGGGGTGGCCGCAGGAAGCCGGTTCGTGGCCGAACAGCACCGACTGCGCCTTGAGCGCCTTGGCGTCGAGCCGGCGCTGATCGAGGCAGTGAACACTCCCGGCGGCATCCCCGATGATCCGGCGGCTGCTGAGGTCGTGGTCCTGGTCGATCAGATGGTGGCCGGCCTCGGGGCAGTGGACGACGAGGCCTTCGAGCCCCTCCGCGCTCGTCTCGGCGACGAGGCCATGCTTGAGCTCTGCTACATCACCACGATGTACCTCATGCACGCTGTGCTCTCCAAGACGCTCCAGACCGAGCAGGATGCGTGAGGGAGGGATCGATGAGGACGCTCCATGGTTCCGATCGCGTCGTCGCTCAGCCGGGTGACCTGACGGCTGAGCTGGTCGAGCAGATGCTTGACGAGGCAGGCCGCCTCACCTCAGGGTCGTGCGTGCGGACCATCAGTATTGAGCCTGTGGGCACCGGCCAGATGGCCGACACTGTCCGGATCTCGATCGAGGGCACCGGGGTGCCGTCCTCCCTCGTCGCCAAGTTCGCCTCCTCGGACGAGACCAGCCGATCGACGGGCAAGATGATGCGGGCCTACGAGGTCGAGGTCAGCTTCTATGCCGAGCTCGCCGAGCGGCTCGCCGTGCGCGTTCCCGATGCGCTGTTCTGCGCTCTCGACCTCGAGGCGGGGACGTTCACCCTGGTGCTCGAGGACATCGTCGGCGCCCGCCAAGGCGATCAGATCGAAGGGTGCAGTGTCGCTGAGGCCGCCGCATGCCTCGAGGACTTGGCCGGTCTCCACGGACCGTGCTGGGAGGACTCGAGCCTTGCTGGCCTGGCGTGGCTCGGGCGGGGGGGACCAGGGCTCGAAGCCTTCACCGCCAGCGTGGTCCAGGGGGTCTTCCCGGGCTTCCTCGAGCGCTACGGAGCCCAGCTCACGCCAGAGCAGGTCGGTCTCCTCGAGGGCTTCATCCCCCGGATGGTGGACTGGTACGCCGCCAAGGAGGGACCCAAGACAGCCATCCACTGCGATTTCCGGCTCGACAACCTGCTGTTCGTTCCCGGAGAGCAGCGTCCAGTGGTGGTCGACTTCCAGACCTGCGTCTGGGGCTCGGCGGCCGATGACCTCGCGTACTTCCTCGGCGGAAACCTGCCGGCGCACGAGCGCCGGGAGGCGGAGGACGGATTGATCACTGCGTATCTCGGTCATCTCGCCGGCGCCGGGGTCACGGGCTATGGCCGAGCCGAGCTCGATCGCTCCTATCGCCTTGGCACGCTGGCTGGGGTGGTTCTCGGGGTGGGCGCGGCAATGCTGGTGCAGCGCACGGATCGCGGGGACGAGATGTTCCTCTGCTCGGTGGGACGCCACGCCGACCACGCCATTGACCTTGACGCCCTCGATGCCTTCTGAGGCCCCGGGTGACTGAGCCACGACATGACCCCATGACAGGAGACGAGATGAGCAACGACTGGACGGTCGACCCGGCCGATGAGCAGCGCCACGTGGCCCCGGCCGATGCCCTCTGGAATGAGTCGTACTACCTCGACGTCGTCGACGCCGAGGGTCGGGTGGGTGGGTATGTCCGATTGGGCTTCTACCCGAATGAGGGTGTGGTCTGGTGGACGACAGCCCTGGTGGTGGCCGATGAGCTGATCGCCATGTCCACGAACTATGAGCTGGCGGTGCCTGATCTTCCTCGGCTCGGGGCGTCAGGTCCGGGCACCGAGATCTCGATCGAAGTCGTCGAGGCCCTTGCGGGGATGCGGGTGGTGGCCACCGCCCCGGCCGAGGTCTTCGGGAGCGAGCTAGAGGTCTATGACGGGGCCGGCCGGCCGGCCGAGCTTGGCATCGACCTCACCTGGCGGACCGACGGGGAGCCCTATGGCTACGGAGCGCACACCCGTTATGAGATTCCCTGTCTGGTCGAGGGCACGATCACGCTCGACGGAGAGATCTATGAAATCGCCGGTCCCGGCCAGCGCGATCACTCCTGGGGCGTGCGGGACTGGTGGAGCTTTGGCTGGTGCTGGATGGCCGGCCGTTTGGACGACGGCACCCGGTTCCACTGTGCCGACATCCGGGTGCCCGAGATGCGGATGGCTTTTGGCTACACCCAGGCCCCGACGCGTGCGGTGACGACGGTAGACGTGACCGAGGATCTGGGGCCTCAGGGCTTCCCGACCTCGGGCCACGCTCGCTATGAACCCACGGGACTTGAACTCGACATCGAGCCCCTCGGGTTCGGGCCGCTCCTCCTTCGGGGCCCCGAGGGCCAGGTCAGCCACTTCCCTCGGTCCATGGCCCGTTTCGTCGCTCAAGATGGTCGTCAGGGCCTTGGCTGGATCGAGTGGAACCAGCCAGCGGGCCGCTGACTCAGCTGAGGGCCTCGAATACCTGGTAGATCGGAGCCGGGACGCGCTTCTGCTCGGCGACAAGGTCGCCGAGCGGGACAAGCTGCTCGGCGTTGGCCACCACCGCGGCGGCTACTCCGGTGGTGTCAGCCCGGATGGCATCGACAGCGGCCATGCCGAGTCGACTGGGCCAGATTCGATCAGTGGCCACCGGGCTCCCGCCGCGCTGGACGTGGCCGAGCACGGTGGCTCGGGACTCGTGGCCGTTGGCGGACTCGATGGCGTCGGCCAGCCGTTCGCCAAGGGCTCGGCGCGCCAGGTTCTGGTGCCCGAAGGCATCGGCCGGACCGCCAGCCTCTGCGGTCAGTCCTGCGATCTGGGCACCCTCCGCGACCACGATGATTGAGGAGGTCTTGCCCTGGGCGTCGCGTGCAGCAATGCGCGCCACGATCTCGTCGAGGTGGAGCGGGAACTCGGGGATCAGGCACAGGTCGGCCCCGCCAGCGATGCCGCCCATGACGGCCAGCCAGCCGGTGTCCCGGCCCATGACCTCGCAGACCATTACCCGGTGGTGCGAGGCTGCCGTGGTGTGGAGTCGATCGAGGCTCTCGGCGACGATGGCCACGGCAGAGTCGAAGCCGATGCAGTACTCGGTCACCGCCAGGTCGAAGTCGACGGTCTTGGGAATACCGACCACATGAGCACCCCGCTCGGCGAGGCGGGCGGCCACCGACAGGGTGTCGTCTCCACCGATGGCCACGAGGGCATCGATCCGATGGGCGGCCATGGCGGCCTCGACCTGGGCGATCCCATCGTCGATGCGAAGGGGGTTGGTCCTCGAGCTGCCCAGCAGAGTTCCACCCAGGCGCAGGGCGCCGAGCAACGCCGCTTCGTCGAGGGGTCGGGTATCGCCGTCGCCGAGTAGGCCAGCCCATCCGTTCAGCACGCCAACGACCTCGTCGCCGCCTCGCAGGGCATGGCGGCCGACGGAGCGTATGGCGGCATTCAGGCCGGCGGCATCGCCACCACCGGTCAGCACAGCGATCCTCATCTCAGCATCCTCCCACCTTGGCCCCGATGGGCGAGTGGCTGACCTCCGAGGAATCGGTCTGGTATCGGATCAGAGGCCCATGGAGCGGCCGATGAGCTCCTTCATGATTTCAGTGGTGCCGCCGTAGATGGTGGTCACGCGAGCGTCGGCATAGGCACGGGCGATGGGGTACTCGTTCATGAAGCCGTAGCCGCCGAAGAGCTGAAGGCAGCTGTCGATGGCCCGCTTCTGCAGCTCAGTGCACCACCACTTCGACTTCGCAGCGTCCGCAGCGGTCAGCGTCTCGGCGTTCAGGGCGAGGATCTGGGCATCGACATAGGCCTGGGCCACGTCGATCTCGGTGGCGATCGAGGCGAGCACGAAGCGGCTGTTCTGGAAGGTCCCGACCGGCTGGCCGAAGGCATTGCGGTTCTTGACATAGTCGAGCGTCAATTCGAGGGCGGCCCGGGCGGCGGCCACGCCACTGATGGCAATCGACAGGCGCTCCTGGGGGAGGTTGTCGGCCAGCATCGCGAAGCCCTGGCCCTCCTCGCCGAGGCGATTCTCAACGGGCACGATCACGTCGGTGAAGAACAACTCGGCGGTGTCCTGGGAGTGCATACCGAGCTTGTCGAGATTGCGGCCTCGCTCGAAGCCCTCCATGCCCCGCTCGAGGATCACGAGGGACATGCCCTTGTGCCGCTGCGTGGGGTCGGTCTTGCACGCCAGGATCACGAGGTCGGCGTTGATCCCGTTGGTGATGAAGGTCTTGGCGCCGTTGACGACGTAGTGGTCGCCGTCGCGAATGGCCGAGGTGGACATCGAGGCGAGGTCGGAGCCGATACCGGGCTCGGTCATGCCCACGGCGGTGATCAGCTCGCCCGACGCGATGCCTGGCAGCCAGCGCTGCTTCTGCTCGTCGGTGCAGTACTTCAAGAAGTACGGGACACAGATGTCTGAGTGGAGCGACATGCCGAGGCCCGAGGACCCGACGCCGGCCATCTGGAACTCCTCGTCCACGATGGCGTTGAAGCGGAAGTCCGGAACGCCGCCACCGCCGAACTCCTCGGGAACGTCGAAGGCGAGGAAGCCGTGGCTGCCGGCGTCGGCAATCACTTGGCGCGGCACGATGCCCGCGGCGTTCCACTCGTCATCGTGGGGGACCATCTCTTTGTCGACCCAGGACCGGAAGCTCTCGCGCAGGGCCTCGTGCTCGTCGGTGTAGAGCGTGCGCTCCATGGCTCCTCCTTGGATCGGGTGGTTCTCGTCGATGCCGACCCGACCACGGTAGTGGCCATCGCCGCCGTGTCGCCTCTTGTTCGGGACCAGGCGGCCCGCATCGGTGCCAACGATGAGGTGGTCTGGGTCCCGTGGGCGACGACGACGCTTGAGTCGCTACGGTCATGGCATGTCTGACGTGGTGATCTTCCATAACCCAAACTGCTCAACTTCACGCCACGCCGTCGAGGTGGCGGCCGAGATGGGTGTGAGCGTTACTGAGCGCCGGTACCTGCTCAAGGCCGAACGGCTCGACCGTTCCGAGATCTTGGCATTGGCCGGGATGCTCGAGGACCCGGTGACCGACTTGGTTCGGCGGGACGCCAACTTCACGAAACTGGGGCTGACCGATGCAGATGTCGAGACGGTCGATCAGGTCGCCGACGTCCTCGCCGAGCACTTCGCCCTGCTGCAGCGCCCGATCCTCGTGCGCGACGGTCGGGCGATCGTCGGTCGCCCCAAGGACCGCGTGGCGCTCTTCCTCGCCTGATTGAAGCTCAGTCGTCGATCCGGTATGAGGTCATCGACAGCGAGCCAAGGTCGCAGCCCTCGATGAGGGTGCTGGCGGTCGTCTCGGCGGCGTCGGCGAGGCCGGCGAGGTAGACGAGGGGGAGGAAGTGCTCCGCCGTCGGCACCGCCAACGAGAAAGCCGGGTGGTCGAGCAGCTCGGCGATCTCGGCCGGGCGCGTGCGGAGCAATTCGGAGGCGGCATGGTCGAAGTCCTCGGCCCAGTCGGATCCCTGGCCGGGGCGTCCCCACTCGACGCGACCGAGGTTGTGGACCACATTGCCCGAGCAAATGATGGCGACGCCCTGATCGCGCAGCGGTGCCAACGCCCGGCCGATGGCCAGATGCTCATCGAGGGGGAGGCCCGAATGGATCGACAGTTGCACGACCGGCAGGTCGGCCTGCGGTCGCACGTGAGCCAGGATCGACCACGTGCCATGGTCGAGGCCCCAGCTATCGGTATCGAGACCGACATCGATGGGGTCGAGGGTCGCCATCACGCTCCTGGCCAGCTGCGGATCGCCGGGGGCCGGGTACTCCACGGCGAAGAGCTCGTCGGGGAAGCCGGAGAAGTCGTGGATGGTCCGTGGATGGTCCATGGCGGTGACCGCCGTGATGCCGATGTACCAGTGGGCCGAGATGGCCAGGATCGCCGTCGCCTCGTCGAGGCTGGCGCCGAACTCGTTCCACGCCGTGGTCCATTGGTTTGTCTCGAGCGCGTTCATGGGGTTGCCGTGACCGATGAAGGCGGCGGGGATGGTGGACATGGGGTTCCTCTCAGCGCGGTCACGAGGGATGAACGAGACCACTATAATATCTGTATCTACAGTATCTTTCACTACAATAAAGGTGACCACCCGGTGCATCACTCCTTGTGAGCGCCGTTCAAGGAGACCTCTCATGACCAGCCCCACCGCCGACCTCGCCGATCACTTGGCCCTCGACGCCTCAGCCCAGGACCTGCTGTTCCGTCATGCTCGCTCGGCCAACACCTTCACCGACGAGCCGGTGAGCGATGAGCAGGTCGCAGCTCTCTATGACCTCATCAAGTGGGGTCCCACGGCGATGAACACCCAGCCGCTGCGGCTGGTGGTGGTCCGAAGTGCCGAGGCCAAGGCGCGCCTCGTCGGCCACATGTTCGAGGGCAACCAGGCCAAGACCGCCCAGGCACCGCTGACGGTGGTGCTGGCCTATGACTCGGACTTCCACGAGCACCTGCCGACCAATTTCCCCCACAAGGCCGATGCCAAGGAGATGTTCGGTGCCGAGGAGGTCCGCCACGGCTTCGCCGCCCCGCAAGCCTGGCTTCAGGCCGGCTACTTCATCCTCGGCGTGCGAGCTCTCGGTCTCGCCGCCGGACCAATGGCCGGCTTCGATGCGGCTGGGATCGATGCCGACCTGCTTGCGGATACCACGCTGCGGTCCTTCGCCGTCGTGAACGTGGGCCACCCTGGTCCTGACGCTCACTTCGACCGGCTTCCTCGCCACGACCACGCCGCCGCCGTCATCACGCTCTGATTCACCACTGACCCAAGGAGTCTCCATGCCCGCCATCACCGCCGACACCCTGACCCTGCAGCGGATTGCCGCACCGACTGGACCTGAGGTCCAGGCTCGTCCTGTGCATTCCATTACGACCGCCCCGAGAGGCCTCGAGGGCGAGGGCTTCCCCGTTCGGCGCGCCTTTGCCGGCGTGTCCCATGCCGAGCTTGATCCGTTCATCATGATGGATCAGATGGGCGAGGTGGACTACCCGCCCTTCGAGGCGAAGGGCACGGACTGGCATCCCCACCGGGGTTTTGAGACCGTCACCTATGTGATCGAGGGGACCTTTCTCCACCAAGATTCCCATGGTGGAGGAGGCATCATCTCCGACGGCGGTACACAGTGGATGACCGCTGGCGGCGGCATCCTGCACATCGAGACCCCACCCGAGAGCCTGGTGGTGGCGGGCGGGTTGTTCCACGGCTTCCAACTCTGGGTGAACCTGCCCGGTCGGGACAAGATGATCAGCCCGGCCTACCAGAACCTCGAGGCCGAGCTGGTCACATTGCTGACCACCCCAGACGCCGGCGCACTGATCCGGCTCATCGCAGGGGAGATCGACGGCCACCGAGGACCCGGCTCGACCCATACGCCGATCACGGTGGCCCATGTCACCCTCTCGGCTGGTGGGCGGATGGAGCTGCCTTGGAGCCCGTCCTTCAACGCCCTGGCCTATTGCATGGCGGGGTCGGGGTTCGCTGGACCTGATCGTCACCCGATCGAACTTGGCCAGTTGGCCCTGTACGGAGCGGGTGACACCGTCGTCCTCGAGGCCGGACCCTCCGGGCCGCTCGATGTGATCTTGCTCGGTGGCGAGCCGATTGGCGAGCCCGTGGCGCATTACGGACCATTCGTGATGAATACCGTCGAGGAGCTCCACCAGGCAGTCGAGGACTACCAGGCTGGTCGCCTCGGTCAGATCCCGGCCAATGGGCTGCGTCCCTTCCGGGGCTGAGCTCAGGCGCTCAGCGGCCGAAGGTACCCGAACGCACCAGGACCACGAGGCCGATGGCCACGTAGAGGACGGGTAAGGCATACGGGCCGATTCGCTCGACGGAACGCTCGACTGCTCGATGGCGCCCCAGCCAGCTCGCGAGTGCGACCAGTCCGAGGTCGCAGATCAGCCAGATAGCCAGACAGGCCCCGGCCGCCACCATCGAGCCAGTGGCGAGCACCGGCAGGTAGACCGCAACATTGTCGGCGCCGATCACGAGCGTGACGAGGAACGATGACACGAGGCCAGCTGCCACCGGCATGCTCCGGTCGTCGGGGCTCCGCCGGACGAGCAGGACCCCAGCGCGGATCCCGAGGCCGATAGGTACGAGCCCGAGGATGCCGAGCAGTCGGCTCGGGACGGTGGCGAAGGCCGCACCGGCGATGGCGCTGAAGGCCAGCAGGACCACGGTGGCGGCCACCTGTCCTTCGGCGATGCGTCGGTGGCGGGAGCGATCGGCGGTCGCCAGCTGGCCGCTGAGTGCCAGAAGATTATCGAGGTTTGTGCCGGCGAAGGCCCCGAGAGCCAAGATCCCAGTGCTGACCATGTCGCTCATTGAGCGTTTCGCCAGGTCTGGTGGTGTTGCACATCACGACGCTATCGCTGTCCGCCTTGGCCGCAACAGCGAAGCTGCAGCGCACCAGCAGCTCGTGGTCCGCGGTCACGCAGAGCAGAACCCTGAGTCAGACGCTGTAGCCACCATCGACACAGAGGTGCTGGCCGCTGATGAACTTCGCTCGGTCGCTCGCCAGGAAGCACACGGCCTCGGCAATGTCCATCGCCGTGCCGAAGGTCCGCAGTGGGATATTTGCTCGGGTGACGGCGAGCGCGGCTTCGTCGAGATCACCCGAGATCATCAGGCGCTCGGCCATGCCATCGGTGAGCATGCCCGGCCCTACCGAATTGGCCCGGATGCCGAAGCGCCCCTCTTCAGCACACAGGGCGCGCACCGTCTGCTCGATGGCGCCCTTGGTTGATGCCGACAGGCCGTCGCGCACGGGGTACCGCTGGGTGGCGGCCGTGGTGACCGCCACGATGGACCCCTTCGTGGCGCGCAGGGTGGGAAGAGCAGGGGAGACGACATTGAAGAACCCGGCCGCCTCCTCGAGCAGGTGCCGGGCGTAGTCCACTGGCTCTACCTTCGAGAGGTGGATCTGGGGGACATGGGGGCCGGCTGCGTGGACGAAGGTGTGGATCCCGCCATGCTCGGCCACTGCTGCCCCGACGACCTCAGCTGCTGCCTGAGCGTTGATGACGTCGAGCTGGTGAGCCGACGCATCGACACCAGCGGCCCGGCAGGTGGTGACCACTGCCTCGGCGGCGTCACTATTGGCTCGATACGTGACGACCACGTGGCTGCCCCGTTCGGCGAGCAGGAGGGCGATCGCTCGTCCGAGCCCACCGGATCCCCCGGTGATCAGGGCGGTGCCCTTGTGGCCGCTCATCTCTCCCATCAGCCGAGGCCGCCAGCCTCGCGAGCGGCGGCGATCTGCTCGGTATCCCAGCCGAGCAGATCGGCGAGGACCTCGTCGGTGTGCTGGCCCACCGTTGGGGCCTTGGTCGGCACGGGGAGCGCCTCGCCCTGGAACTTGAGCGGTCCGGGGATCTGCTCGGCTCCGAGCTGCTCGACCGAGTACATCGGGAAGCGATCGAGAAACTGCGGGTCGTCGAGGAGGGTCTTGGGGGTGTTCACCGGGGCCAGCGGCGTCTCGACCTCGAGGCCGAAGTCGAGCCACTCGGCCAGGGTACGAGTGGCGAAGATGGCCTTGAGCTCGGCCTGGAGCTCGCGGTTGCCCCGGGCATGGTCGGCGTACTTCGATCCCGGCCAGCGCTCGAAGAGCTCAGGTCGTCCCACCCCCTCAGCGAAGTTCTTCCAGAAGGCCTGCTCGGACGCCATGAACAGCACGTGCCGGCCGTCGGCGGTCTCATAGACCTGGTAGCGGACCCCCTCCTTCATGCCAGCTGTGCCGGGAGCACGCCGCTCGAAGTTGTCGGCCTTATTGCCGGTGACTTCTGACTCGGGGCGCTCATAGGCCCGCCAGGTCTCCGAGCGCAGCCAGTCCATGGCCGCCGAGGCATCGGACTGAGCAACCTCGAGGAAACTTCCCTCTCCGGTCTCGCGGGCACGGATGATGCCGGCCAGGACGCCGAGGGCACCGAAGAGCGGGCCGGCATGGATGCCGGTGGAGGGGTGCTCGGGTAGGTAGGTGAAGCCCTCGTCATCGGTGGCGACGTTGACGAGGCCGGCCCAGACGTCGTAGGCGACGCCGTGGCTCGGGTACTCCTTGTAGGGCCCGGTCATGCCGTAGCCGGAGATGGAGCAGAAGACGATCTTGGGGTTGATCTGCTTGAGGTCCTCGAACCCGAGTCCCTTGCGGGCGAGGCCGCCGGGGCGCATGGCCTCGATCACCGCGTCGGCGTCGCGGCAGAGGTTTCGGAAGATCTCCTGGCCGGCCTCGGTGCGCAGGTCGAGCGTGATCGAGCGCTTCCCTCGGTTGACGTGGAGGTGCATCAGCGATGTGCCCTCGACGATTGGCCAGGTCATCTCGCGGATGTAGTCGCCCTGGGGTGGCTCGACCTTGATGACCTCGGCACCGAGGTCGATCAGGAACGTCGTGATCTCTGCGGGACCGAGTGCGGAGCACTCGATGATGCGCACGCCGGCGAGCGGGGCGGAACTGGACATAGGGCCTCCTTCGTCGATCCGCAGGCTACCTGACGCACCGTCAGATGGGCCCAGTGGGAGAATGCTCGCATGGATCTGCCTGAGCCCCGTCCGGTCGATGAGCAACGTCGAGCCAAGTTGATGTTGGCGGCGGCGCTCGTGCTCCAGAAGTCCGACGTCACACCACTCGAGCGCAGTTGGGCGACCGAGGTGCTCGACCTCTGCGCAGCTCTCGGTCAGGAGCGCGGTGGATGAGGGCCTCGATCACAGATCCGACGGGTCGTGGATGGTCGCCTAAACATATTTCTAATCCCGATAGACTGAGAGCATGGATGACTCGGTCTCTGGTGGCACCCTCGCTGCCCCTGGGCAGCGCCGCATCGCCCGGCGGACGCGCAACGACGATGCGCTGAGGACCGGAGCCATCGACGCGTTGGCGGAGTTGGGATGGGACGGACTGGGCGCCCGGTCGGTAAGTGAGCGGGCGAACCTGTCCTACGGGGCCATCTACACGCGCTTCGAACACCTCGACGACCTGGTGGCCAGCGTATGGTCCGAGCAGCTCTGGCCGGAGCTCGACGGTCTGCTCGTGGCGCTAGTCGAAAGCGTCACCCACACACTCGACGAGCAGCGGTTCGTGGAGACGATGGCTCGCCTCGCTCGCCCCTCGGCGACCCTGCTGGCCGCCATCGAGATGATCCAGGCAGCAATGGTCGATCCCCGTGCCACCATCATCGTGCGCGACGACGTCGATGCTGGACTCGCCCGACTGCTCGATCCTGAGGCGTCGGGCGGTGAGGTCGAGGCCACCGTGGCGGCGACCTGCGTGTTCGTGGCCTTGGGGCTGCTGGTGTTGGCCCGGCGAAACTGGGCAAAGGAGACCGAGCTCGAGGAGGAGTTCCGTCGCTATCACCGGGCTCTGGTCGCCCCGACTGAGCCCATCGGGACGCCGAGGGATCGGATCGCCGAGTACCTCTACCTCTATGTGTTCGACGTCGCAGACGACCGTCTCGAGCGGGTCATGCAAGCCACCGCCATCAGCGTGGGCGAGGTCGGCTACCACGCCACCACCATCGCCCGGATCTGCCGGAAGGCGGAGGTGTCGAGCGGCTTCGTCATGGGTCGCTTCCCGTCCAAGGCCGCGCTGTTTCGCCGCGTGACCACCGAGATGTGGGGCCGAGGCATGGCCGCCATCGGCGCCTTCATTGCCGAGAGCGCGCTCGAGATCGGCCCGACCCTCGCCGAGGCGCTCGCGTGGCGTGAGATGCAGAACCCGGTGATCGCCAAGATGGCAGTGCTGGCCCTCGAGACCGGCCGTTTGGCGGGCTTCGATGCCGACTTCGCAGAGCTGATCGAATCCGAGGAGGCTCGATCCTTCGACCAGCTCTCCGGCGGTCGGGGGGCGACGGCGTTCCTCCACTCGGAGTACGCGCTCGGAAACGGCATGGTGGTGGTGGCCTTCTTCCGCCCCGACGTCAGAGACCTCCCCTTCGCCTGCGTCACCGAGACCCTCGTCGCCACCGCACCGCACTGACCCTCAGGCCGGCGGAGTCTGCTCATTGAGAGTGATTGTCATCGTCTCCGTGATGTGAAAGAATGGCGACCATGATTCGTACCCTGCACCGTCCTGCCCGACTCATCGCCGCACTGGCCTCGGCCCTGCTGCTCACCACGCCAGCCATGTCAGCGGGCGCAGCCGGGACGACGCTCGGTCACACTGCGACACCCTCGACGGTGGTCGACGGTGGCACCGTCAACCTGACGGTGACCTCTCCGCTCTACGGTGCCGGCACCGCCACGCGCTGGTTGCAGGAAAAGATCGATCCAACCGTCGTCCACCTCACGTCGCCGAGCCAGATCAGGGCGCCTGAGGGCTGGAAGGTCCAGTACTCCACCGATGGGGTGGCCTTCTCCGACGTCCCACCAAGCACACCAGATGCCTGGGGTCGGGTGCAGTACGTCCGCGCTCGGGGCTCCTACGCATCAGGCGGCATCATCGATGGCAAGCAGGCGGTCACGACCACGGAGACGGTGCCACTCAGCTCAGGTGCGTCAAACACCATCGCCTCGAAGACTGGGGATGGTTGGGACGTCTTCTTCGATGCTGACGGTCATGTCTTCAATCTCACGCACCTGCAGGTTCAGCTGCTGGACTGCCACAACGTGTCGGGTTCGACGTGCTCGGGCAGCTGGCCACTGAACATCACGAACCTGACCGGTCTCGCACGCAACACCCAGACGTCCGGTTGGGTGGACGAGCGCTACCACCACGTGTGGATCGCCGACTACTCGGTCGCACTCGGATCCGGTTTCCTGTGCGTCGACATCTCTGACCTGACGACCCCAAGTCTGTGCGGCGGGACGATTGGGTCGGCGTTTCTCCGGACAGGCGACGCGATCGCGGTGGGGGTCAGCGACGCCCGCCCCCTCCCCATGACTGAATACGGCGGGCTGTTGTACCTCGACAACTCGATGCAGGCCGGCGTCAGCGCGTCGATCGGCTGTGTCGACCCGCGGGCCAACGATGGCCAGGGTGGGTTGTGCCCGGGGCAGCCATTCTCGCTCCAGACAGGGCGCCCCGACGAAGCGCGCATCATGGCGTACGGCTACTTCCAGTCGTTCGAGGGGAGGCTCTTCCTCTTCAACTATCCGCCCGCCTCGAGTGGGTACTCCGTCCTCTGGTGCTTCGATCCCACCACCAAGACGGTGTGTGCCGGTTGGCCAAGTGGCGGCCAGCAGGTGCAGAGCATCGCCCTCAACAAGACCATGGTGTTCCCACCGACGGCGAGCAGCCAGGGGGCGATCTGCCTCTATTCGAGGGACAACAAGCAGTCATGTTTCTCTCGTGATGGGTCTGCCATCGCCTCGCCGACCTCTGTCGCGTTCCTTGCTGCAGCGGGGAGTGACCTGGTGCCCTACCCGGGCCCAGCGACGATCGTCGGTTCACGGGTCTACAACGTGTGGGGTGCCAGAGGCGTACCGATTGGTGTCAGGTGTTGGGACGTGGCCATTGGTCTGGCTGGAGGCCTGTGCCCCGGCTTCACCACGCCGAGGTTCACGGATGCGTCCCCCTACACGGTGACCCAGAATCCCGCCGCCCCAGACTGCCTGTGGGAGAACGGCGATCAAGGCAAGATCATCCCGTTTCAGGCTGACGGATCAGTCGGGTGCCCCGCTCCGGCGACGTCGTCGAGCGCCTACTTCCCGAACCTGGCGCCAACGCATGCCTGCTCTGGCGGAGTCGCTTCGTGGCGCACCTTCACGCTGAACCAACCCAGTCTGGGGGTCGGATCTGCGTCCGCCGTGCTGGATGTCTTCGACACTTCCGGGGCTGCCGTCTCTGGTTGGCAGGGCATCTCCGTGCCCTCAAATGGCGTGGTGAACCTTGCCGGACTTCCGGTCGCCCTGACAGGACCTCATCCGAAGTTCTCTATCAGCGTGAATGATCACGCGCCGACGGATGTCGACACGACGGCCTCGCTCACCTCCCTGGGTGACTCACCCCAGCTGTGCATCAGTCCGACCATCTCCTACGCTTGCCCCGGCGGCTACGACGCCGTGCCGGTCCTGCCGATTGCGTTCGCCGACCTGCTTGCCAGCGACGACACTGCCGTAACCCCGGGCAGCGCGCTCCGCATCACGGTCAAGCCCTCGACTCCCCAAACTTGCACTGGCGCTGTCTCTGGCACCGTCCTCGACACCAGCGGCAATCCCGTGCCCGGAGTGCCGGTGAGGGTCACCGGTCCTGATGGGACCCCCGTGCAGCTCGATGGCTACGACTACACGACCACGACGAAGGCCGACGGCACCTATCGCTTCGCCGGCCTGCGCCCCGACGTCTCCTACTCAGTGACCTTCCCCGATACTTCGGTCGCTACCGCCGTGTCCTCGACTGTCCCCGACGGCGACGGCGCTGGCACCACGACGGCCTCGGGCGGCTCGGTGACGTCGAACGACGCACCGGTCCTCGTCGGCGCCACGACCGTGATCAACGCGCTCTACACCCAGCTGATCGACCTGGTCCCCGACGCCGAGGTCGTGCCCAAGAACACGACCACGACGCTCCACCCGCTGGCCAACGACGAGCCGGCCACGGGCAACACGCTCGACGCCACCTCGCTCAGGCTCTGCGGACCCTCCGAGGCCCCGCCAGCCTGCGCCCAGTCGACCGTCACGGTCCCCGAGGGCGCCTTCGTGGTCAACCCCGACGGCAGCGTCTCGTTCACCCCGGTGACCGACTTCACCGGCACCGTCACCCCCGTGACCTACCAGGCCACCGACTCAGGCCCCACCACGGGCTCGGCGGTGATCTCCGTGACGGTGGTCGGCACCCCGACCGCCCAGCCGGCGACGTCGATCGACGACGTCAACGTGGTCCAGAGCCTCGACCCGATGTCATCCGCCACGACCGACCCGGCCGCCGGGTGGGCGGAGACCCCGCTCATGCTGTGTGGACCGAGCGAGGCGTCAGGGTCCTGCTCCCAGTCGACGGTGAGCGTCGACGGGGTCGGGACCTATGAGGTGAACCCCGACGGCACGGTGACCTTCACCCCGGCGCACAACTACGTGGGCTCGCCCGCCCCGATCAGCTTCGACGTCGTCGACGGGATCGGCCAGCGGGCCAGCTCGACCATCAGCGTCACGGTCCTCCCGACGATCCCCGAGGTCCCCTCCTCTCCGAGCGTCACGGCCGGGATCACGTCGGCGACGGTGTCGTTCGACGTCCCTGCCTGGGACGGCGGCTCGTCGGTGCTCAGCTACCTCGTCAGCGATCCCTCGGGCAAGCACTCCTGCACCGTGAGCGTGTCGGGCCCCGGGCCCTACTCCTGCACGGTGAACGGGCTCCATCCGGGCAAGACCTATGGCTTCGTCGTCACCGCCACCAACGCGGTCGGCACCGGGCCTGAGGCTGCGGTCTCGACCCGGGTCGGCGTCCTCGCCTGCACGCCGGGGATGCACATCGAGCAGCGCCTCGGCCTGCTGCAGTCGACCACGGACTTCTCGTCCTGGACGACGCTCGGGCAGGAGAACGGCTTCGTCAACGCCATCGCCTACCGGCCTGACGACGGCTTCCTCTACGGCATCGGCACGGCGAACCGTGACCTCACCGGACCGGAGAACCACCTCATGCGGATCGCCGGCGACGGCTCGGCGACCGACCTCGGCGTCGTCGAGGGCCTCCCGGCCACGAGGTCCGAGGCCAAGTTCCCCGCCGGCGCCTTCGACCCCTTCAGCGGCCACCTGGTCGTGGGCGGTCGAGGCCACCTCTACTCGATCGACGTCGACACCCACCGAGCCACCAAGATCCCGCTGCCCGACGGCGTCTCGAGGATCGGCTGGGACCTCGTGATCCAGGGCGAGTGGCTCTGGACGGTGACGTCGACCCAGGTCGTCGGCATCAACCTGAGCAGCGACGAGCACGTCAGCTACGACCTGCCGGCGGGCTATGTCAGCCATGGCTATGGCTCGGTCTGGTCGGGTTCCGATGACAGTTCGATCTTCTTCGAGTCGAACGCCACCGGTGACATCACCCGGGTCACCGGTCTCGGCTCGACCCCAAGCTTCTCGAAGGTTGGGAACCTCCCCTCAGCACCTCGCAATGACGGGGCCAGCTGCCCGGGGGCTCTGACCTAGGGCATCTCGCCCGACACCACCAGATCGGTGACCACAGGCGGGGGCGCGGCCCCCACCTGTGGCGCGTCTGGACGACACCGCGCAACAAACCTCGTGGTCTTCGAGAGCGTGGCGTGGGGGGCGACGGACCAGAGAGCGATGTGGACATCGTGCCCACAATCCCGCCATCGATGGGGCTCGTCGAACTCGCAGGTCTTGAGCGAGCCCTCACGGAAATCCTCGCCCGTCCCGTCGACCTGGTTCCCGTCGATGGGCTTCGTTCAGTCGTCCGGGACGCAGTCGAACGCACCGGTGTGTCGTTGTGGCCACAGTTGACGAGGAGCGCCTTGACGATATCGACGTGGCCATCGCCGCGATTCGTCCAGCCCTCCGACGAGCTCCTGGCGGCGATGGAGCTCATCGAGGCGGGGATGGTGGACCCGCGGGTGGCCCTGTTCGTCCGCGACGAGGTCCGGGAGCTCTTCGCCGGGAGGTCCGGCGCGGAGCCCAATCGAGGTCACCGCGGCCGCCACGTGCACCTTCGTCGCCACCGGCCTGCTTCTCCTGGCCCGTCGCTCCGGGGCCGCTGGGGTGGTCCTCGACGCCGAGCTGCACCGCATTGCCCCCGATCACGAGCACGCCCCCGCGCCGATCGCTAGGGTTCGGCCATGGCACGGGTCGATCCGACGCTGGCGGCACTGCGAGAGCACGAGGTCCCGGGGTGGTGGCGGGCGGCCAAGCTCGGCATCTTCGTCCACTGGACCCCGGCCTCGGTGGCCGGGTTTGCTCCGGCGCACGGTGACTATGGCGAGCTGCTGACCTCGGGTCGCCGGGACGCGTTCAGCTACTCGCCCTACACCGAGTGGTATCAAAACTCCCTTCGGTTCCCTGGGTCCCCAGTGGCTCGACACCATGCCGAGGTCTGGGGGGACCGACCCTATGAGGCCTTCGTCACCGATTTCGAGGCGGGTCTGTCTACCTGGGATCCCGAGGCCTGGGCACGGGCCTTCGCCGACACCGGGGCGGGTTATGTCGTCCTGGTCGCCAAGCACCATGACGGGTGGTGCCTCTGGCCCTCGGCGATCGAGAACCCGTACAAGCCCGGGTGGCACGCAAGCAGGGACCTGGTCGGTGAGCTGGCGGCAGCGGTTCGCGACGCGGGGATGCGCTTCGGCGTCTACTACTCGGGCGGCCTTGACTGGACCTTCTGTGACACGCCGATGGGCTCGATGGGCTCGATGGTCCAGGCCATCCCCCGCGGGGACTACCCGGCCTATGCCGAGGCCCAGGTCCGCGAGCTGATCGAGCGCTACGAGCCGTCGGTGCTCTGGAACGACATCGCCTGGCCCGCTCCGGGGCGAGAACTTTGGCCGCTCATGGCCGACTACTACCGGACGGTCCCCGAGGGTGTCCTCAACGATCGTTGGATGCCGTGGTCGCCGCTGCTCGCCATGGCCAAGACGGGGATCGGCCGCAGGGCGATCGACTGGGTCTCACGACGTCAAGCCGACCCCAACGGCGGCATGGTGCCACCGCGGCCGCCGCACTTCGACGTGCGCACGCCGGAGTACACCACCTTCGCCGAGATCCAGACCACTCCGTGGGAGTGCGTGCGAGGGATGGACCACTCCTTTGGGTATAACGCCGAGTCCGCTCCCGATGATTTCCTCACCCGTGAGGACCTCGTGAGCAGTGTGGTGGACATCGCGGCCAAGGGCGGCAATCTCCTCCTCAACGTCGGCCCCCGAGGAGTCGACGCCACAATCCCTGATGAGCAGCTCAAGCGCTTGGGTTGGCTGGCCGACTTCGCCCCCACGTTGCGCGCAGCGTTGGCCGGGTCGACGCCGTGGCTGGTCCCCGGTGGGACCACGGTCGAGGGTGACCTGCTCCGCTACGTGCGCCGAGACGGCGAGGTGATCGCCCTGGTGCGAGCATCTGGGCCGACGGTGACGCTCGCTGAGGTCGTCGATGCAGATGGAGCGACGGCTCGTCGCGTCGATGGACGCCCCCTCGATCTCCAGCAGACCACTGCCGGACTCAGCGTCACCCTTGGTGGTCCGGACGAAATTGATCCGGTGGCGGTGGTGCTTACCGGCGTGATGCCGGCACCCGGGCTCAGCTGAGCCAGGCCTGCCCAAGCCAGATGACCCCCTGATCCATCCCGAGGACAGGACGGCCGGCGGGCGTGGTCGGGTTGTTCCAGTTCTGGACCTTGGCTGTCGAGGCCACCGCCCAGACGGCACGGTTGGTCCAGATGTAGGGCAGGTCGACAGCGAGCCGTTGATTGACCTTGGCGAAGTAGGCCGCAGCCTTCTTGGGGTTGGTTTCGCCCATCCCTGACACCATGGCACTCTCGATCTGCGGATCCTTGTTGCGGGGGATGTTGAGCGACGTACCGGTCATCCGCAGAGTCTTGGTCGAGAACCACACATAGTTCAGGTCCGGGTAGATGCCACCGAAGGATTGCCAGCCGACTGCCTCGAAGGTGCCGGCGAGGGCAGCGGAGATGACCTCGGACTCCGAGGCCGTGGTCAGCTTGAGGTTCACGCCGATGTTCTTAAGGATCTGCTGGATGTAGGCCCCCTGCTTGGCTCCCTGCGGTGAAGCGACGCCGAGACTGGTGAAGGTGAGCGGGTGGCCATGTTTCGTCCGGTACTCGGCCGAGAGCTTCTTTGCAGCAGCCTGGTTGTAGGTCGGGTACGGCACGTTCGTGTACCACGGCGAACCAGGCTGGTAGATGCCGTCGACGGGGGTGTTAATCCCCTTGTCGATGATCTGGCTGTAGGCCTTCGCGCTGATGCCGGTGGCCAGGATCTTTCGGGCGAGCGGGTCGTTGAAGGGTGGCTTCGACATGTTGAGCAGCAAGCAGCTGACGTTGGGCGACCCGACCATCTTCCCGGAGTTGTCGACATACGACAGCGAACGGTTCTGGCGCAGCTGAGAGATGGTGGCCGCGTCGGCGGCATGCATGATGTCGATGGTTCCCGACTGGAGTGCCATGTAGCGGGCTGCCTCGTCGGGGATGGGTTTGAAGATGATGCGGTCGAGGTAGGGCAGGCCCTTGCGCCAGTAGTTCGGGTTGGCCCGAACGGTGAAGTGATCGTTCGGTACCCAGTCTTCGAAGATGAACGGCCCGGTGCCAACCGGGTGATCGGAGCCGCCATTGGGGGTGGAGTTCATCGACGGAGCGGAGACGAAGGCGATCTGGGTCGCGGCATAGGTGTAGGGGAATGAGACCCAAGGCAGCTTGAGCTCGATGGTCATCGAGAGCGGACCGGCCTTCTTCGCTCCAGCCACCAGTGGCTGGATGGCGATGCCGGCCAATGGACTGTTCAGGCCGCTTGTGAAGTTCGACACCAACACATCGGCATCGAGCGGCGTACCGTCGTGGAAGGTGATGCCCGGCCGCAGCGTGACCGTCCACTTCGTGTGGTCGGCGTTCGGAGTCATCGACTGGGCCAGGTAGGGCGCCACGCCGCCGTTGGCGGTGATGACGAACAGGGGGTCGTAGACCGTCCTGGCCATCATGAAGCCTGCAGCGTCGAAGCGACCGGTGGCGGGGTTGAACCCCTGCTCCTCGGCATTGACCCCAACTCTCAGGGTTCCTCCCCGCTTGACGCGGGCCCTCGAGATGCCGTCATGGCCGCGTCCATGGGTGACTACCGCTCCGGCCGTCCCTGCGGTGGCGAGCTCATACCCACCACCGAGTGCCAGCGCTCCGGACCCCGCCAGAAATGATCGTCGGTCGAACTCACCCGCCATGGAACAGCCCCCCGTCCTCAGCAACCATCTGTTGTCTGAGCAGATTCCTAGCAGGGATCCGCCGATCGCGCTCTACAAACGGCTGCTACAGCGCAGTGCGCAACACCACCGTCTCGACGGCCTTGTCGTGGAGGGTCTGGTGCTTGGAGTCCCACAGCGGGAAGAGGTCGTCAACGAGGGAGCCGACCCAGATCACTCCGAGCACGGTGGTGACGAGGAGGCGCAGGACCGACTTGCCCATCCCCACCTGGTCGAAGGTGAGGTCGCGCACGCAGCGCAGCTGCAAGGCTCGCATCCCCACGGTTGCACCTCGTGGGCCACCGATTGCCACGACAACGTAGACGAGCCAGGCGAGAGCCCAGATGGCAGCGAGGAACATTAGGACCCCCCCTCCGGCCGAGAACGTGCTGCCCGGAAGGGAATGGCACGATGTGGTCCCATTGGCGGCATCGACGCACCGGAGGTGCACGGTCGAGAAGCCCCAGACGAACCCACCGATCAACAGTGCGGCGAAGGGAATGCCGAACACCAGGGCATCAATGAGCGACCCTCCCACACGACGAAGCCAGGTGGCGTACTCCGATGGAGGCTGGATCGACCCAGCAGTGAAGCTTGGGGCAGATGGAGGGGCGATGGGTGGTGTGAGCGGAGCGGCTGCGGGCGGCGCCTCCGGCGAGGTCAGAGGCGGCGTCGGTGATGGCGCTGTCAGCGCGGCCCCGCAGGTTGAGCAAAAGGCTCCGGTGGCTTCGGTCGAGCAGTTGGGGCAGGCGGCCATGAGGCTCCAGTCGTTGCAGGTCTGTCAAGGCTGAACCTACCGCTCGTTCGCTCGCGGTGCTTGGGCCATGAGGGTCTGCCTCCGCCCCGGTTGGAACCAGCCGATCTGAAGCGTCATTGGGAACACGTTCGGCCGATCTCCTTCGAGAGGCCCGAGAGATGACGAGCCTCTCTCGGGCCGAACGAGTGGGGTGGCTCAAAAGAGCGTGGTCGCAGGTGGTTCCTCGATCAGCTCAGGGCCATCGTTGCGAACATTGCCTACGTCACGGCCGACCAAGTGGTGGGTGAGGGTCTTGGGTGGTGCGGGTCGCAGAAGGTCGGCCACCGCATCCTCCTCACCGTCGCCCTCGAGCCAGAGGTCGAAAGTGTCGGGTTCGAGGATCACCGGCATCCGGTCATGGATCTTCTTCATGTCGTAGCCCGCCGGTGTGGTGAGCACGGTGGCAGTAGAGATCGGAGGCTCATCCTCGGGGCCCGAGGGGTCGCGCCAACGTTCGTGGAGGCCAGCAAGTACCAGCGGGGCACCATCGGTGCGAGAGAAGTAGTGGGGCTGCGGCTTGCCAGAGCCGGAACGGTCCCATT
>CAIUMH010000076.1 GCA_903900235.1 uncultured Actinomycetes bacterium | reverse complement strand
TCGATTGAACGGAGCATCTACTTGCATCAGCCAATGACCCCCGCCCTCGCCATCATCGACTCGGCCTTCGAGTCCTGGAAGCAGCTACCCGGGAACTTCTCCAAGCACGACTCGAGGCCGGCCTCGTTCACCCTGGCCGCCTTGGCTGGCCGCGACGATGTGGAGATCACCCGGGCCCATCTCGATCGCCACGATCGGCCGACGCTGGTCTTCCTCCTGCATGGCGAGGAGACCACGGCCGTGTTTCTCATGGCTCACGAGGTAGCCACCAACGTCATGATCAAGGGGCCGTCGCTCGAGGCACTGGCGGCTGGCATCGAACTCCTCGACAGTTGCTTCGAGGCCACGAGCCGGGCGGTGTAGGTCCGTCGATCGTGCGAGGGCATTCCGCCCAGCCCGCAATGCTGTCGGAGATGGGCCATCGCTGGCCGGTGATCGCCCAAGGTCAAGATGGCAATGAAGATCGGTGGTACCCACTCTGTTGGATTGGTGGATCGCCACTCCTGGCAGGCACTTGCGTCCTCGGAAGGCATGGACGGAGGCGCCGTGGTCGATCGGGCCATCGATCTCACCCGTCGAGCCCCGGACGCATTCGCCTCCGCTGCGGCCCAACCGGCCGTCATCGGCCTGAAGAGTCCGCTGCCGTCACCTCGTGGACAAGGTGGGGGAGCGGGCGACTGCGTGTTCGAGAGGCCTGACGGACTGACGGCGCATTCGAGTCGCTATCCGGTGTCACACCCTCCTGGCATCATCAATGCACACGACACTGATGGTGAGGCGAACCATGAACTGCTATCTCGCAAATGAACGAAGAGAAACCTCCAGTTACACTTGCATAGCATCTGCAGTTCTGGTAGCCTATTTACAGCGATCAAGATGCGGACGAGGCACCTGGGCCCGAGACTCCGCTCCAGCAGACCTTCGGGTCCAGTGGGAATGCCATGGCGATCGCGTGGAGGAATCATGCAGAACACGAAGCAAGACAACCCAGCGCACCACCAACCTCTCGGATACTCGCCCGCCCTGTGCACGGCCAGTTCCGTCGAGGGTGTGCGTCGAGTCGGTTCTGCAGTCCTCTTACCGAGCGATACCGCACAGACCCCTGTCGTTACAGGGTATGGCGTTACCGCTGGGAGCCCGTCGCCGGCTGATGCCGGGCCCACGGGCCGCCCTGGACCAGCTGACGGCGCCCTGATGCGTCCGGTGGTCTCGCGGCGAATGCCCGGGCTCGCCTGCTGATCGGCGGGGTATGCCCCGCTATGGCCTCCTAGGCCCAGCAGCACCTCAGTACGGCGCCTAGCGCTCCTTACCGGGTCCTTTCGGACCTGTGTGCTGACTACCCCATCCACTGCATAGATGGTCGATCCCTGTCGAGTCATCTATTTCGTCGACCCCACAAACCATCTTCTTCATTCTGATCCTTTGAAAGGAACACGCCAATGACTATTCAGACTTCTCCCGCAGTATGTGGTGATCCTGACCCGACCGTGCAGGCCCGCAGCTGTCATCCCGCCGGCACTGCTCGCCTCGAGTCCGTGCCCGACGTGGACCAGCATTCGAACCCGGCTGCGGGGCCATCCCAACGTGGCCTTACCTACCGGCTCGGTGCGGCCC
>CAIUMH010000075.1 GCA_903900235.1 uncultured Actinomycetes bacterium | reverse complement strand
GTCGCCGTCTCGGGCATGTGTTTGCCAGAACGGATAAAGATCGGCACGCCTGACCACCGCCAGGTATCGATCTCCAGGCGAATGGCTGCAAAGGTTTCCGTCTCTGAACCGCGGCGTACACCAGGGGTATCGAGGTATCCGTCGTACTGACCGCGAACCACGTTGGCGGGAGTCAGCGGCCGGACGGCCTTGAGCAGCATGGCCCTCGCATCGCGGATGGAATCGCTATCGGAGCCTGCGGGCGGATCCATACAGAGATTTGCCACCAACGCCAAGAGGTGATTCTGGAGTACGTCGCGGATGGTCCCCACCGAGTCGTAGAACGACCCTCGACCCTCAACGCCGAACGACTCTGCCATGGTGATCTGGATCGCCCGCACATGGCTACGGTTCCAGATCGGCTCGAAGATCGGGTTGGCGAACCGGGTGTACATGATGTTCTGCACCGGTTCCTTGCCCAGATAGTGGTCGATCCGATAGATCCGATCCTCGGTGAAGTGCCTGTGAAGCACTGCATCAAGCCCCGCTGCCGAGGCGGCATCGCGACCGAAGGGCTTCTCCACCACGATCCTCGCCCCCTGGGTGCAGCCAGAGGCAGACAGGCCCTCAGCGACCACCTCGAAGAGCGACGGCGGGATCGCCAGGTAATAGACCGGTCGCTCAGCCGCACCAAGCTCGGTGCGCAGCCTGAGGAATGTGTCCTGGTCGCCGTAGTCACCACACACATATGACATCAGACCGGCGAGCACCTCGAAAGCGGCCTCGTCGATGGTGGAATGCTGCTCGATGGAAGCTCGAGCGTGGGCTCGGAACTCTTCAAGGGACCATGGCGAGTTGGCCACACCAATCACCGGGACATCAAGCTCCCCATTGGCGACGAGCAACTGCAGCGCGGGGAAGATCTGCTTGGCCGCTAGGTCACCGCTGGCGCCAAAGAAGACCAGGGCGTCTGCATCCTCAACCATTGACGATGTCCGGCTTCTCAAGGTGCCCACCGAAGCCAAACCGCATGGCGGACAGCACCTTGTCGGCGTAGAGTCCTGCGCCCTGCGAAACCAGGCGACTCGACAACGCCGCCGAGAGGACCGGGGTAGGAACACCCTCCTCGATGGCTGCCTGCATCGTCCAACGGCCCTCTCCTGAGTCTGAAACTCGGCCCGAGAACTCGGTGAGGCCAGGACTGGCGTGCAGCGCCTGGGCCGTCAGGTCGAGAAGCCAGGAGCTGACCACACTCCCGCGCCTCCACAGCTCAGCCACTTCGGCCACGTCGACGTCATAGGTGAAGTGCTCCGGGTGCTCGAGCGGTGCCGTCTCTGCGTCAGCGGGCACCTCGTTCCGGCCGATTCCAGCCGATTCGATGATGCTCAACCCTTCTGCATAGGCAGCCATGAGCCCGTACTCGATGCCATTGTGGACCATCTTGACAAAGTGACCCGCCCCCGATGGCCCACAGTGCAACCATCCTTGTTCGGCGGTCGACGGCTCCCCTGTCCGACCAGGGCTTCGCGGGGCTCCCTCAACACCGGGAGCGAGGGCCGAGAGGACCGGCTCAAGCAACCTCAGCGCTTCGTCAGGGCCACCGGCCATGAGGCAGTACCCGCGCTCCTCACCCCACACCCCGCCGCTGGTCCCACAGTCGACATAGGAGATGCCGGTCCCCTCAAGCGAGGTCGACCGGCGGATGTCCTCGTGGTAGTGCGAATTGCCGCCATCCACGATCACGTCGCCGGAGCTGAGCAGAGGAACCAACTCGGCCAAGACAGCGTCCACGGCTCCGGCCGGCACCATCAGCCAGATGGCACTCGGTGCCGCCAATGCAGCAACGAGGTCAGATAGGTCCTGTGTGCCGACCGCTCCCGCTGACGCGAGGTCGGCCACGGCTCGGGAGTCTCGATCAGTCACCACCATGGCGTGCCCGGCCGCCATCAACCGACGCGACATCGCTGCGCCCATGCGCCCCAATCCGATCATTCCCAGTTGCATGTGCTGCTCCTTCGAGCGTGATCGGAGACCAGCGCCATTGATTACCGTGGTCGAGTTCCCATGCGATAGCCCCTGGTCATCGGACTGGAGGGTGCGTCGTGGTGTGCAGCTCAGCCAACGCGGCGTCAAGTTCGGCCCCCCGTCGACGGCGAGCGATATCGGCGTCGGCCAGTTGGTCGGCCGTCGGCGCCGTCGGTCCCGTGCGGAGGAGGTTTTCTGCCTCGAGCGTGAACATCACCCCACGGAGCCCTTCAGCAACAGAGGCTGCCGACAATCGCCCAGCCTCATCGGGAGCAGCGGACGCCACCCGGTCGAGAGCTCGGGCAGCATCTTCGGCCTGGGCTCGCACACGCGGTAACGCCTCGTCACCCCCGGTGGGTTGTGCCACCAACATCTGTCGAGCGAGGACCGCCGATTCGTAGCCGGCACGGGCCGACGGAATCCAGGCATCGCCCGCATCACGATGACGTCGGGTCGTCACCAAGCCGGCGACACCTGCCGCGATCAACGCGAGCAACGCGATGGCTCCGAGAATCCACGCCCACGTCGCTGCGGATGAGGAGGACGTTCCCGTCGTGGTTGGCACCGCAGCGGTGGTGGTGGTCCGATGCATCGTCGTGGTCGGATGCACCGTGGTCGTCGTGGACGCAGCGGTGGTGGTCGTGGTCGCCGGGGCCGTGGTGGTCGTGGTCGCCGGGGCCGTGGTAGTGGTCGTCGTTGCGGGATCGGTGCTGGTCGTCGTGTCAGCGGCCGCCAGTTGGGCCGGGCCCAAGAAGACGAGGGCGAGGGCGGCAAGGGAGGCGCGGATACCTAGGGTCAAGTTCACAACGTGCTCCTTTCTGAGTGCACCCCACGGTAGTGGACTTCACCCTCCCGAGCAGGCCCGTGGTCCATGCCTCACACCACTAGCCTCACTCCATGGCATCTCGGGTCGCACCCATCGGCGGGCCCAAGTCGCACCCGTTGGCCAACTACCTTCTGGGCGTCGGCTTGACCGTCCTCGTTCTTGTCGGTGGCGTCACCACCTACTTCGGCGTCACCCACGTCATCGCCACCGGCCAGACCTCCTCGCGTCAACAGGCGCTCGCACCCTTCTACCTCCCTCCCGCCGGATGGTCCGCCGCCGCGGTGGGCACTCTCTTGAGAAGCGAACCTGTCGGTGGCGTCCCCGCTGGGGGGCTGGGGTGGCGGATCCTCTATGTCAGCCAGGATGCTGCGGGCACCAAGGTCGTCTCCTCGGGATTGGTCTTCGCCCCCGGCCACGGTTCGATCCCGAGCCCGGGGCGCAACGTCGTCGCATGGGCCCACCCCACGGTCGGAATGGGTGACCAGTGCGCACCCTCAAGGACCGTGAATGTCGAGTCCGACATCCCCGGGCTCGCTGACTTCCTGGCCTCCGGATGGGTGGTGGCTGCCACCGACTATGCCGGTCTCGGGACACCAGGGACCGAGCAGTACCTGGTCGGTGCTGCCGAGGCCCATGACGTCCTGAACTCAGTGCGCGCTGCTCGAGCCATCAGGGCCGCCCACGCGGGTACCTCGGTGGCCGTCTTTGGTCACTCCCAAGGTGGACAGGCAGCGCTGTGGGCTGCCGACGATGCGTCCTATGCCCCGGAGCTCTCCCTCGTCGGCGTCGCAGCCGCGGCACCGGCCGCTGAACTCGGACCACTCATCGACCACCAGTGGCCATCGATCTACGGCTCGCTGATTGGAGCCGAGGTGCTTGTCGCCTATCCCTCGACCTACCCGACGCTTCGGCTCAGGGATGTCACAAGCCGACCACAGAAACGGATTGTGGAACTCGCTGATCGATGCATCATCCCGGCGATGCTCGACATCGTCGCCTCGAAGGTGGTGGGGGGCGGGCCGCTCCTCGATCACAACCCTCTCACCGAGCCTGGCTGGCGAGCCGCTCTCATGGCGAACACCCCACCGACGCCGTCGATTCCCACGCTCATCGTCCAGGGAACCGACGATCCCATCGTTCTGCCTGGGACCAACGCGCTCTATGTGCAGCGAGCCTGTGCGACCACGCATCTGGTCACCGCTGTGTTCATCGGGGCGCTGGGGCACATGAAGGCCGGTGTCGCTGCCGCACCCATCGCCTCCACGTGGTTCCAGCAACGGTTCTCTCGAAGCCCCGCTGGGACCACCTGTGACACACGTCTCCCCGTGCCGCCACTGCGATGAATCGCTATGCCGGAGAGCCGGCCGCTCCTCCACCGATGAAGGCGGCATAGTCAGAGGCATTCCGTTCGCCATAGGCAATTGCCCAGTCGGTGATCGCCTCTTCGAAGGTCGTTGACTGACCCAGATACGCGGCGATTGCCGCCCGGTTGCCCGAACGGGCATGCGCTCGGGCCAGGACCCAGGCGCAGACTCCCACGTAGCGAGTGAAGATCTTGGTCGAGTTGATGCTCGATAGATCAGCGGCAGCCTTACCATCGTGGAACTGGCGCACGTAGAAGTCATGAGTCTCGGTAGCTGAGTACTGCGCCCGGAAGGCGCCGAGGAAGAGGTCGGGCGTCGACTGCAGCAGCCGCTGGCCGGCGATGACCCGATCCCCATGGGTGGTGTGGTGGTCGGGTCCGAGGTGGGCCTCAAGGACCGAGGGGACTGCTTCTTTGATCTGCAGGATCAGCGGGTCGTCAAGGTCGCGGCCTAGCAGCAGGACCACGAAGCAGCGGGTGCCGACTGAGCCCACGCCCACCACCTTGCGGGCGATGTCCACTCGCTCGAACGTCTCAAGAAGGTGGCGTGGTGCCTCGCCGATCGATGCGAGGTAGCCATCGAAGACCACATCGAGGATCGCTTCCGTTGTTGATCCGGACTCGCCCTGAGCGAGGAGGTCCTGCATCGGCACGATCAACGGCGGATCGGCCAGGAAACCCAACTTGCCCCCGACCATGCCGACGAGCTTGCCGTAGGCGTGATGGGAGTCCTTTCGGCGAGCCTGCGCCACCAGATTGTCCACCCGCGAGCCATGTTCGTCGGTGAAGGCGCTCCGAAGCTGATCGATGTTGGCCTCGATGTCGAGTTTCGTGTACCAGACCGCCATATTTCCCCGGGCGGCTAGATCGAGGATGGTGGTCCGATAGACAGCGATGGCCTTTCGGAGGGCCTTGGCGATGGTTGATTCATCGCGACCCTGGCTCCGCAGCGCCACAGCGGCCGATGCCGCCATCCGCTTCACGTCCCAGTCGAAGGGTCCCGGCAGGGTCTCGTCAAAATCGTTGAGTCCGAAGGTCAGCCGACGCTCAGGGGAGGAGAACACCCCGAAATTCGAGATGTGGGCGTCTCCGCACAGCTGTACGTCGATCTGTGTCGAAGGGGTCATGGCGAGGTCATAGGCCATGATCGCCGCCGCCCCCCGCAGGAAGGAGAACTCGTCCACAGCCATGCGCTCTGCTCGCAGTGGGAGCAAGCTCTCGACCCGACCACGACCCTGTTCGACCAGCGTGGCAATGGGGTCGAAGTCGAGGTGGCGATCCCCCAGGGTGGCGAGGTCCTTGCGAGGGAGCTCAGCGCGACGGCGGCGACCCTCGGCTCGCCCCTTGACTGTCTCTCTGGTGGGGATGGACGCCTGCTCAATCATCGGAAACCTCCGTGTGCACCCTACCGAGGACCCGCTCAGCCGGGGCGAGGGACTCCGGTGCTGCCTCCCGACGCAGGCGAGGACCCAGCCGACCAGCCACCAAACTCAGAAGGAAGAGGTTGTAGGCGAGTACGAAGATCGGGAATGCCACCTCAGCGGAGGTCCAGGTGCTCACCGAAGCCAGCGTCACCAGCGTGCTCAGGGTTCCACCGAGGAACGCCGATGGGCTCTCCGAGGAGGGATCGCGCCAGGACTTGAGCACGGTGGGGAGGCCGGCGAGCAGGTCAGCCACGATGAACGAGAACAGCGCCACGGTGTCATTGGCCGTTACCAACCACAAGATGAGGCCTCCACACGAGGCGATTCCGCAGCCGATGTCGAAGTGGCCGAGCTTCCAGTGGCTGTGCATATTGACGAACGACGCGCCGAGCACGATGAGTGGACAGAGGGCATAGGCCAGTGTCATCAATGACGTCATGCCGACGCCCTGGCGAATTTCGCTGATGAAGGCCAGGAGCGGGGCCAGCGTCCAGAGCAGCCAGGTCACCCGGTTCGGTTCGGTGAGACCCCTCACGGTGTCGCGGGCATAGAACGACACGCCGAGCACGGAGATGACCACGGCGAGAAGGACGAAGTTGGGGCTGATCACTTCCCCATGTTCGCACGTTGGTCATGATGACCCTTGGAGTCCCTGCCGTGAGACGATTGAGAACCATGGCCGATCACGCCCCCGATTCCCGAACCGCCCGAACCGCCCGCCGACGCCAACAGCGGCGGAGGCGTCTCAAGATCATCGCCGGGAGCACCGCACTGGTCATCGTCGTAGCCGCCACTTTGGCTGGATGGTGGAGCACAACGCATTCGTCGAGCGTGTCCTCCGTGGCTCCCACCTCGACGTCGACAAATCCGACGACCAGTTCGACGACCACTACTCAGCCACCGGGACCCGGGTTCGTTCCCGGGAAGGTCACTGCGGTGGGCGACTCGGTGATGATGGACTACCAGGCCGATCTCGAGAAGTTGGTGCCGGGGATCGAGGTGGATGGCTCGGTGAGTCGTCAGTGGGCCACCGGCGAACAGATCCTGGCGGATCAGAAGGCGGCCGGGACACTCGGGTCGGTGGTGGTCGTAGGACTCTCCACCAATGGACCGATCACGGCCGCCATGTTCGACTCGATGATGACGACCCTGGCGGGTGCCTCCCGAGTGGTGTTCGTCAACGTGCATGTAGGCCAACCCTGGCAGGACCCGAACAATGCCGTCCTGGCTGCGGGCGTTGCGGCTTCGAAGAATGCCGTGCTGGCCGACTGGAATGCTCTGGCCACCGAGCACCCGGAGTGGTTCGGTGCCGATGGCACCCACATCGCCTTCTCTGGTCCGGCACCCGATGCGCTGAGCAAACTCATCGCCGCCAAGGTCACCAACGGCTGACCGACATGGCCCTGCTGAGGGTCCGACCGATAGGGTCCCGAGTCATGGATGTACGCGAGTTCCTCGGCCTCACCCGCTCCGGCGATGATCTGCGCTGGAGTTTCAACGTCGGCACCCACCTGATCACCCCTGGGCAGTTCCTCTTCGGGGGATGTGGGCTCGGGGCAGCGCTGGTCGCCCTCGAGGAGGCCACAGGCCGACCCACCGTGTGGGCCACCGCCCAGTACGTCTCCTACGCCAAGACCCATTCGACCGTTGACATCACCGTCGAGATCCAGGCCGTCGGCGGCCGCCTGACCCAGGCTCGAGCAGTCGCCCGAGAGGGTGACCGAGAGGTCCTCGGCGTCACCGCCGCGCTCGGCTCCAACACACTCGACATCGGTGGCGTGTGGGTGGAAATGCCTGATGTGCCTGCACCGGACTTGTGCCCGCCCCGCCGGCTTCCTGACGAGGTTCGCAACTCGATCTTCGAGCATGTCGAGACTCGTGTGGCGCTCGGTCGCACCTTCGAGCAGATCGATGGAACCCCAGGGGGGCCGAACTCTGCGATGTGGGCCCGAGTCCCAGGCCATCTTGAGCCCTCAGCCGCCACGCTCGCCATCTTCGGCGACTATGTCTCGGGTGGTGTCGCCCACCCGCTCGGCATGCGAGTCATGGGTCGGAGCCTTGACAACACCATTCGCATGGTCCAGCTCGAGGAGACCGAATGGGTCCTGTGTGATATCCGGATGGACGCTCTCGTGAACGGTTACGCCCAGGGAACCGCGTACATGTGGTCCGAGAAGGGGACCCTGCTCGCCACCGCCAGCCAGTCCCTCGCCATCAAGCTTTGGGATCAATAAGCGCTCGCTGCGGCGGGATGGTCACGGCGAGCTCGGTGCCGATCGGGTCGACCCAGACGTTGTCGAAGATCCACCGGCCAAGGGACCCAGCACCTCGCCGAGCGCCCGCGAGGTCCACCCCACATAGGCCACATTGGCATGAAAGAGGTCGCGCCAGACGAGGTGGCTCCCGACGACCATCGGACAGGTCGTGGCCGTGCAGAACAGGGGATCGAGGTTGACGAACCGAGCACCGGTCACCGCTGCACTTCGTTCAAGCGCGGTGCGGAACCATCCGTAGCTCGACTCGAAGGCCGCCACTTCAAGGTTGCACCGCTCGATACTTGTCGGGTGCATCATCACGCACACGGCCGGGTCGGACTGGCCTTGTGGGACTGCCGGCAGGTTACTCAGCACGGTCACGTGACGGCTGGTGCGTCGCAAGGCCGAGAGCAGCCGAGTAATCCCGGCTGGGACCTCTGACGATGCCACCGGTTCGCCGACATAGCCCGTGACATAGATCGCTTTTGGTCGGAGCCGGCGAGCCTCGGCCACCTCGAAGCGATGCCACGCATCGCAGGCCGGATTTCTTCCCCCGCCGAAGATGAGATCAGGAGTCAACCATGGGGCGCAGCCCGTCTTGGCGAGCAGAACCAGACGAAGGCCTTCGGTGGTCGCCAGACGGATGAAGGCGCTCGACCACATGGCTGCCGTCGAATCCCCGAGGAGCACGATGGTGGTCGATGAGCCTGGACGGCCGAAGGTGCAGGGATCCATCGAGGACTGCGTGGCTGACTCGACCACGCAGCGTGCTGGAACCCGCGGCCCCGACAACGAAAGGGTCGGTGGTCCGAGCGGCGGCACAGCGTCAAGGGGTACCGCCGTCGTCACCACTCCCGCTGAGATCTTGGCGCGCAACGCGGCGAGCGTTGGCCGATGGGATCGATTGGGATTGACTGAGGTGGGCGTCGAGGAGGCAGTCGTCACCAGAAGCACCGTGGTGGCCAGGACTGTTCCTGCAATCAGGACTGCACCAAGGCCCAAGCTCCGCCGCGAGGATGCTCCGAGTCCTGGCGCGTGGCGCACCGGATCCTCGAGGAACCGCCGCGAGCACTCTGCCAGGACTACGGAGGCCACCACCAGTGACGTGCGATCCAGTGGCGACAGCGGGGTCGTTGCCGCCTCGGTGGCGATCACCAGCATCGGCCAGTGCCACAAGTACAGCGAATACGAGATGGCACCACCCCACTGCAGCGACCCCCGGCGAAGCAGCCATTCTGGGCCGGATCGAAGCTCAGAGGATCCCGCGAGCACCACGAGGGCCGTAGCTCCCACCGGGACCAGTGCCGACACCCCGGGATATGCGGTCGACGCGTCGAAGCCACAGGCGGCTGCGAGAATGCCGCCAAGACCGAGCCATCCGACAGCCGCCGCCACGCCTCGCGGCCAACGTTGTGCCCATGGGGCCAGAACGACGCAGAGACCACCAAGGCCAAGCTCCCATGCCCGAGTGAAGGGTGACAGATACGCCACGGTCGGCGACCAGGTGGTCTGAAGCACCGAGAGAGTGAGTGAGGCAGCGACGACGGTCCCGAGGAGGAGCACCAGTCGGTGTTGCTGTCGATCACGCCGACCCAGCAGCAGCGCCCCAGCCAGCAGAAGAGGGAAGACCAGATAGAACTGCTCCTCCACCGAGAGTGACCAGAACTGGAGGAGCGGAGAGACCGGACCGCCGGCATGGAAGTAGTCCGTCCCAACGCCGATGGCGTGGACGTTGGCCAAGAACACCGATGCCCAACGGGCATCGACGGCCACCCCGCGACCAACGAACTGCCCGAGGATGAGATACGACGCGGCCACGGTGGCCACGATGACCAGGGTGGCCATCGGGAGGATCCGACGGGCCCGGCGTGCGTAGAAGTCCGCCAGCCCCATGGTGCGGCGGCTTGCTGACCTCCGGAGGAGGAGTCCGGTGATAACGAAGCCAGAGAGGACGAAGAACACGTCAACACCGACATAGCCCCCCGACACTTGGCGAACACCGGCATGGAAGAGCACCACCAGCGCCACTGCGAGGGCCCGGAGACCCTGCACGTCAGGTCGGAACGACCGTCCTCCCGGTGGCGTTCCGGACTCATCGACCACCTGGTCTCGAGCGGGCGCAGCGACTCGGGAGGAGGGCCCGGACGGCATAGGATGATGATATCGAAGTGCCCCCCAGTTTCCACGGTGTAGATTCGACATCCGTTAGGGGCTATAGCTCAGTCGGTTAGAGCGCAGCACTGATAATGCTGAGGTCGTAAGTTCGATTCTTACTAGCCCCACTCGTAACAGCCGAGGTCATCGGTCGGACCAGACTTCAATCAAGCCTCGTCGGCATCCAGCGGACGATTGCGCGCACGGCACTTCCGTCGGCGACCCCTCTGGAATGACGCTCCCCGGGGGGAAGCGCACCTGCACGGATCCTTGGGGCCGGCGCCAAGGACCGGTCGCGACCTAGGGTGGCGAGCGTGGGCGGAACCGATCAATCGAGCGGCCGCCAGGTGTCCACCGGGATTCGGGGATTTGTCCTCCGCGTGGCGAGGTTGCTGCACGTGGAATTGCTCCTTCGGCGAAGCTTCGTCCATCTCGTGTACTTCGCTCCCGAGATCCTCCTTCCTCGGAGTGTTGCAAAATCCCGCTCCTATGATCGCAAGACCATCGATATCGCTCGACGAGTCCTTCGGCACGACTCAACATGGATCGATGCCGGTGCAAACCTCGGAGTCATCTCGACAAAGCTCCAGCGGGCCGCCCCCAAGGGCCAAGGGTATGCGATCGAACCCATCGCTTTCCTTGCTGCCAACCTCCGAACCCGTCTCCCTCGGGTCTCAATCTGGCAGGTCGCCCTCGGAACCGATCGTTCGACAGTGGAATTCCGGGTCAACCCTGACAACCCCGCCGTGTCAAGCGTGACCGTGCGCCCCAGCATCGAGGCCGGACACGCCGTCGAAGTCATCACCGTCGAGATGATGCCCTTAGACGACATCATCGACCCCAGCCAGGTGGTGGACTTCATCAAGATCGATGTTGAGAACTTCGAACTCGAGGTCATCCGCGGATCGCGACGGATCCTGTCCACCAACCGACCCGTCGTCGTGTTCGAATCGACCCGGGCACTGCTCCCACCCATCATCGAGGTGTTCAGCTTGTGCGGTCTCGTGGTCATGACGGTTGACGCAGCGTTGGCCGGGATAACCGCTCAGGACGACGAGCTCCTCAAGGGCGACAACGGAACGGGCGATTACTACTTCGTGGCACTCGATCCTGAGCGCCAACAGATTCGACAGACCAAGTAGCTCTTCCTCAATGCCAGGAGGCCAAACGTTGGGCCATCGACCAAATATCTGAGGTCATGAGCCAGCGGCCGAGTTGGCCGCAGGCTCCCCTGCGATGTTCCCGGAATGGGCCGTGCGCTGGACGCTCATGAAGCCTGCCAGCAGTTCATCTCGCGAGATACAGGAGAACCATTCGCTCCAACGATCTCTCGGGCCGTTTCCGCGAGATGAGGATCCCCGTCAGGTGCTCGATGATCTATCAGCCTCAATGGAGGCTCCGGGGTATGGCCGTCATCTCCGGGCCCCTCTGTAGCGACGCGCCATATCGTCGCAAGATCACTCAGGGGGGCCAGGGGACGGAGCGTTGCGGACTCATCAATCACGGCGGCTGATCCATCCTTGTGCCACTTCGGCATACAGTCACCACATGAAGATTGATGAGGTGCAACGCGATGCCGCACGCGAGGGCATCGCCCGATGAGGTATCACCGGATGGGGCACGCCCGCCGCCTGGTCAACCCTTGCGGCTGCACACCAGTATGAGATCGCCTTCGATCATCTGAACCAAGCCCTTGGGACGGCAACCCCAAAACAGGTCCTCGACTGGGGATGCGGGATTGGGATCATGTCCTACGCACTGCTTCGCGACGGTCACGAAGTCTGGGCAACCGATCTCGTCGTCCCTCCGATGGGCGACTTCCTCGACGAGGCCGCACCAGGTCGATTCCACTTCGAACACCTCACCGAACCCACCCGGCTCCCGTATCCGGACCAATCAATGGATGTCGTGCTCTCGATGGGAACCCTTGAGCACGTCGGAGAGTCCGGAGGCAGCGACCGAGCATCTCTCGCTGAGATCCACCGCGTACGTAGACCCGGCAGGCGCTTCGTCTGCTGCCACCTCCCCAAGCAGGGCAGCTACATCGAAGCCGGTGCCCGAGCCATCAAGAAGCCAGCGAAGCGAATTCTGAACCGATTTGTCTACGCCCACCCAATCCTCTACGACGAAGCAACCGTCCACAGCCTCGCCGCGGAGGCCGGCTTCAGCGTCGATCGATTCGACACCTACGGGGTGCTCCCCCGGAGCCCCCTCTCAGGCCTCCCCTTCCGCCTCGGTGATCGACCATGGGTGGTGCGAGCTATCGATGGCCTGGATCACCGACTGAACCGAGTGCTGGCGAATCACAGCCAGAACATCGCCTGGACCGGAACCCGACTCAGATGATCGACCCCGGTCGAGTCGTCCATGCCGCGGCCGTCGTCCGCTCCAACCCGATCTGACCCACTGTTCATCGGTGGCCTCCGATCTCCAGCTCATGGTGAATCACTCCTCAGCGCTGAGATGGTCGTCTCCAGGCCCGCAATTCGGTAGGCCGCTCACTCTGTCCAACTGGCCTCGCCGCCACGCCGGTGAGGCGACGCCACAGAGCACGAGATGTCAGGATGCATCGACAGCATCGAGTTGGGGGTGGGGCCATGACGCACGATCGAATGAGTTTTGGGATCTTCCTTGCTCCGTTCCATCCCGTGGGCCAGAACCCAACACTGGCCTTGGAGCGGGACCTGCAGCTGATCGAGCATCTCGACCAACTGGGCTACGACGAGGCCTGGGTCGGCGAGCATCACTCTGCCGGCTACGAGATCATCAGTTCACCGGAGGTCTTCATCGCTGCTGCTGCTCCTCGCACCACGCACATCCGACTGGGAACGGGCGTGTCATCGCTCCCGTACCATCACCCACTGATGCTGGCGGATCGCCTTGTCCTGCTCGATCACCTCACCCGAGGGCGACTCCTCATCGGCGTGGGTCCCGGTGCCCTGCCGTCAGATGCCTTCATGATGGGAATCGACCCAGCTCGACAGCGCGACATGATGGAGGAGGCCCTCGAGGCCATTTTGCTGCTCTTCCGGAGCGAGGAGCCGGTGGACTACGAGACCGACTGGTTCACCCTTCGCCAAGCGCGACTTCACCTGCGTCCTTATCAGCAGCCTCATCCCGAGGTGGCCGTGGCCGCGCAGATTTCTCCGGCTGGACCACGAGCTGCCGGGCGGTTCGGGTGCAGCCTGCTGTCGCTCGGCGCCACGTCAGCAGGGGGCTTCGATGCACTGGGCTCCCACTGGCAGGTGATGGAGCAGCGCTCCGAGGAGTTCGGCACCACCATCGATCGATCGAGGTGGCGTCTGGTCGGGCCCATGCACCTCGCCCCGACGAGGGAACAGGCGATCGAGGAAGTGGCCTTCGGTCTCGCCGATTGGGTCGACTACTTCGAGAGGGTGGCCGCGCTCCCCTTGGCTCCGGACACCACCGACACCGCCTCGCTCGTTCAGGCCCTCAACGATTCCGGCCTGGCGGTCATCGGAACCGTCGACGATGCCATCGCGCAACTTCGTCGCCTCAATGCGCAGTCCGGCGGGTTCGGGACCTACCTCTTCATGAGTCATGAGTGGGCCGACACTGCGGCGACCAAGCGCTCCTATGAGCTCATCGCTCGCTATGTCATGCCTGCCTTCCAGCGGACTGCGGAGAGCCTCACGGCCAGCCGAGACTGGGCCGCAGAGCACCGGCCCGAGTTCATCGGTGCCGCAGGTGACGCCATCGTCGCCGCCTTCGTCAAGCATCACGAGGAGCAGGATCAGCGAACATGACTCAAGTGGGATGCCCTGCTCGACGCTGCAGTATGCCGCTCGACAACCTGAAGAATCGAGCTTCCAGGATTGAGCGACGAACCCAAGCAGCAATCGGTTGCCCGGTAGGGTTTGGTCCTCGCACCGTCGTCGAACACACGCTGGCGCCAAGGAAGGGCATGTATGCGCCAAGACCCTGAGGGCACCGATCCAACACCAGCCATCTCCGTGGTGGTGAACACCTTCAACCGTCGCGACGACCTCAGGGCCTGCATCGACTCGCTTCTGTGCCAAACGACCGACGCCCACTTCGAGATCATCGTGGTCGATGATGCTTCAACTGATGGCACCGCAGCGTTGCTCGAGACCCTCCCGGTGATCACCTGTCGTCCTGCCTCGAATGAGGGACTCGCGCTGGGTCGAAACCGAGGGGCCGACGCTGCGAGCGGGCCCCTCCTCGCCTTTCTTGACGATGACGAGCTCGTTGGACCCGCGTGGATCGACGCGGTCCTTGACGCGTGGCGAAATGCTGATCCGAGCATTGTCATCATCTGCTCCACACCGATGCCTGTTCCCGGGACGACCTTGAACCGGCGCTACCTCAGTTGGCAAAATCCTCTCCTGCCCATCCCACTCTTGGCTTCAAGTGATGCATCTTTGCGTGGACGGATCCGTCGCTATCTCCAGCGGATCAACAACCGGCTGCCCTCTTCGGCCCATATCGGCTTCGCACCGGGAGGCTCTATCACGATCCGAGCCGATGCTTTCTGGCAGATCGGTGGCTACCAGAAGCAGAATTTTGCCGCCGGTGAGGATGACTACTTCTGCGAGGCCATTCGCTCCGAGTTCGGCCAGAGCTGCATCGACCACCGCCCGGCGATTGAGCTGTTCCACAATTTCAGGCCAGGTTTCCGTGACTCAATCAATCGAAACTTTCGTTACGGGAAGGGTCACGGCCAACTCACCCGCCAAATCGGGGCCGCACCGGTCATTCAGCCGCTACCCGCGCTGCTGATCCCGTTGGGAGTCCTGTCGACATTGATTCTTGGCTGGTGGGCTGTTCTGGTCGTGGCCGCGGTCCCCTATCTCATCACCCTGCCCCACCTGATCAGGAATGCTCGGCGCATCGGGCCACTCATTGTGATCTTCCCGCTAGTGATGGCCGTGCTCGAATTCTTCGACTGGGCCGGATTCGCATCGGGGTTCATAGGTAAACCTCGGGGGATGGCGTGACGATGGCGCCGCGGCCTAGCCCGCCGTGGACGACACTCCCCAGTCAGGTCATCGCGTGCGGATCCTGATCATCACCGCGTTCCCCCCGCCGCCCGAGGGAATCGGCCGGCACAGCGCCGACCTCGGCGCAGCGTGGGTTCGGCTCGGTCACGAAGTGCGAGTGCTCGCTCCGGGCAACGAGGGCGGAGAGGTGCGAATCGGCGAGCAGGGTCTACTGGTCACGCGATCCCTCGGAATGCGCCACGCGATGGCAAGTCGCTGCGTCATCGACGACTTCCTCCCTGACCTCGTCCTCTGTCAGTTCAGCATCGCCGCCCTGACCACCTCGGTCAATGCTGCGGTGCGTGCGTGCCACCAGGCGCGGACGCTCGGGGCTCGGGTGGTCATCAGCCTCCATGAGCCGACGAGCGAGCTGAGAATGCTCGGACCCGCCGGACGTTGGGTCTATCGCCGAACGATACGAGCCGCCGACGAGATCGTCGTCTTCTCCCGCGAGGCAGCGGCAGCTGCCGGACGCCTCGGAGTCGCATCATCGATCAGGGTCCTCCCACTCGGGATCCCTGCCGCGCGTCGCGTTAAGCCCGAAGACCTCAAGCGGGTTCGAGACCTCTACGCGATTACCGGGGACACGGTCTTGGCACTCGGCTTCGTGATCTCCTACAAGGGAACTGACGTACTCGTGGCCGCGGGAGACAGCATCGCTGCCCGGCGGAGTCGGCTTACTCGGATCCTGATCGCCGGGGAGCCTCGCAAGCGCCGAGGACTCTTTCGTCTGTTCGGTCTCGCCGACGAGCGGCACCATCGGGCGCTGCTCGATGCCGCCAGGCGACTCGGACCGGGGGTCTCGGCTGACTTCTCGTCCTTCGTCCCCGACCACGACCTCCCCGCGCTTCTTGCCAGTGTGTCGATCTTGGCCATGCCCTATCGGCACGTGGCCCAGAGTGGCGTGGCCACGTGGGCTCTCGCGGCAGGCCTCCCGGTAGTGGCTTCGGATCTGCCCGGCTTGCGCGAGGGCCTCGGCGACGCCGCCGTCTACGTCGCCCCTGACGATCCCTTGGCACTGGCAGACGGGATCTGCAGTGTCCTCGACGATGAGGATCGGCGAGCGGCGATGGCTCGCTCTGCTCAGACGCTGGCCGGAGCTCAGTCTTTCGAGATTGTCGCTGCGGCGATCAGCGACTCAACGGCTGGCTAAACCGAGGTACTCAACCCCCCTCGTTGTTGGAGGTTGCGACGTGACGAGACCCTTCTCAGCGGTTCCAGGAGGCGAAATCTCGGCCGAGGAGTCGCCCGAGCGCCTCGTTGGGCTGACGGAAAACCTCCACCAGTTCGGCTCGAATCACAGGATCCATTGTCTCGGTCAAGGGGATTCGATAGGCCGCCCTCACCGCCCGCTGTACGAGGCTGCGACGGGCAGACAGTCCGCTGAGCCGGTGCTCGAGAGCAGCAGGCAGGACGCTTCGCGTCGAGCGATTCTCGTGGGGCAGCGTGGCTCCAGAAGGCTCCACCCCAAGGAAGTACTCCACTCGGCGCACCTGACTGGAGGGATCCGATATCAGGTCGTCGAAGCTCAGGACAAGGAACTGCTCAGAGGCGAACCCGGCATCGAAGAACCGAGTGAGCTGCTGCGCATATCGGCCGCGATCGAGGTAGCCGAGTGGTACGGGATTGCCACGTTGGCGCTCGGCCTCCTCTTCAGCCAACGCCTGCCCAAAGCCCAAGGTCAATCCCGCTTCCCGACGTCGGTGCCAGTAGTGCGAATAGGCCCGATCGACCGGGTTCCGGACGATGACCACGCACCGGACGTCGGGGAGCAGTCGGTGGATCTGACTGGCTGCGCCAGGCAGGGCGAGATACTCAGGAGTCGCCTCCCCGATCATGGGCTCGTGAGACCACCCGGAGAAGAATTGCGAATAGGTCGCCGCATCAATGTCTTCATCAGCGACCTCGCCGAAGTAGTGCGCTTCCTTGGCTGATGGGAGAAAGATGTGCGGATTCCTGGCCAGCGCCCGAGCCAATGAGGTGGTCCCACATTTCTGTGCACCGAGGATGAGAAAGGTCGGGAGACATCTCGAGCTGTTCACGGTGATCATCCCTCCCATGAGTTGACACTTCAGCGAGACGCCAGCCAACACCAACAGCATCGCACCTCTCAATCCTCTCAGAGTCGGCTCAGACCGTGTTAACTATTGGCAGTCTCAACATGTGGCGGTCACCCCATTGGTCGAATCCTCAACCCGGAAGGACGACCGACCCCTGAGGATCGCGCTCGTCGTCGATGGAGTGCTCCCTTGGAGCAAGGGCGGACGAGAGACCATGTACGACGCTCTCGTGCCCCGTTGGGAAGCCGAGGGGATCGAAGTGACCACCTACACCATGCGGTGGTGGACCACTCCCCCCGATGGACGGCGCCTGCGTGCCCTCGTCCCAAGGCTGGAGATGTACTCCGGGTCTCGACGCTCTATCCGACAGGGCGTCTTCTTCGCCCTTGGAACCACCCGGTTGCTTGTGCAACCATTTGACGTCATCGTGGCCGACCACATGCCGTATTTGCACCTCTTTCCGCTTCGGGTTGTGGCCTGGGTGCGCGGCGTGCGGCTGATCGTGCCGTGGCATGAGATCTGGGGGCGGAGTTACTGGATCCACTACATGGGTGGATTGGGGCGCCTCGGTGCAACCATCGAGCGTTGGGCAGCCCGTCTGCCCGACCTCAACATCGCCGGCTCGGCCACCGTGGCAGCGCAACTCGACAGCCTTGGCGTTGCAGAGCACCGGGTCAAGCTCATCAACTACGGCATGGACAGGGCTGCTCTCGCCACCACCTCGCCAGCATCCGATGCTCCCGAACTCCTCTGCGTCGGACGGCTCGCCCCCCACAAAGGCATCCACCTCGCACTGCAAGCACTGGCCATCCTCCTCAGCGAGGGTCGCCATGTGCACCTCGGGATCATTGGAGACGGTGCCCAACGTGCCGAACTCGAGGCACTGGCCCACGAGCTCGATCTTCGAGACCATGTGCGCTGGTACGGGGAATTCGATGAACTCAGCGATGTCTGGTCCGTCATCGCCTCGGCCCGCGTCCTCGTGTTTCCATCAGAGCGGGAGGGCTTCGGCCTCACCGTTGCCGAAGCACAGGCCCTCGGGACTCCAGTGGTCATTTCAGACCACCTGCATAACCTCGCCAAGGACTTGGTCACCGACGGGGCGACGGGGTCGATTGTCCCAGCCGGCGACCACGCTGCTCTCGCCACGGCCTGTGGTGCATGGCTGGACAGCATGACGTCGAGAGAAGAGATCACCTCGCTGTTCTGGCAAGCACATCCTGAACTCGACTGGAACACCACCAGTGAGCGCTGGCTGGCGGCGATCGATCCCGGCTGAACAGCTGCCACTGAAGTTGGCCAGAACTGCACGAGCTCGTGCGCACGACATGAATCAGATCGCCGGGGAGCCCAGGCGTCATCATGAACGTCGACTAACTCCCAAGACCCTCGGCACGGCCGGACTCGTGGCGCAAGAAGGCAAGAAGACCTCGAATCCTTGCCTTCGTCAACGACCAAGCTGAAGCCATGCCCAGCATCTTCGCGAAATGGGGGAACTCGCGGACGTACCGAGGGAGCATTGTCATGATGGCTCCGAACGACGAGCGTCCCCCCCTCTCCACCATGAGGCGCAGGCGGTTCCGCTCCATGTAGTAGCGGTAGATCAGGCCGCCGCCGACCCTGGTCGAGCGCGAGCCATCGTGCTCGACGACCGCATCAAGGACCACCTGCATCGGCACGCCAGCGGCGGCAAGCCGCAGTGAGTACTCGGTGTCCTCCCAGTAGAGGAAGTAGGTCTCGTCCATGAGGCCGACCTGCTCGATGACCGAGGAGCGGATCAGGAACGAGCAGCCCGAAAGGACTGCGGTGAGGGCGGTCCCGTGGTGCTGGCCGAGGTCGGGCTCCCCCCATTCGGGCAAGTAGATGAGGCCCTTGGCGGGGTCGACCGACCCCCCGATGAACTGGAGCTTGGTCTCCGAGCCGGCGCCACCGCGGGACACGATCTTGGGGGCGGCCACGCCGAGGCCGGGGTCGTCCTCGAGGGCACGGGCCAGCAGGGCCATCGATCCAGGGACCACCGAGGCGTCCGGGTTGAGCAAGAAGATCGCCTCCGCACCCGATGCGATCGCCGCCGAGATGCCGATGTTGCACCCGACCGAGAACCCGCCATTCTTCCCCGGCTCGATGAGGCGGACCTCGGGGAACTCCTCGGAGACAGCGGTGGCCGTCGCGTCGCTTGAGTCGTTGTCGACCACGATCACGGCCTCGATCTCCGGCTCGGCCAGCAGCGAGGCCACGCACTCCGCTATGAAGTCCTCGGCGTTCCACGTCACGACAACCGCATGGATCTTCATCGGTTCAGTATGACCCGCTTCGGTCGCTGGCTAGGCATGCGATCCCTCCGACGGCTCCATCGCCTCACCCCCATGTTCTCGCGGCAAGTGGGGCGCGATCGTGGTTCTTGATCCGACTCAACCCCCAACGAGGCGGCCCATCCGCCTGAACAGGACGTCACCGATCGGGGCGAGGCATTTGAGCATGGAGATCAGCCTGATGCGTCGTGATGATGAAGACTTGTCGGCCCATCAGCCGTCACTCGTTTCATGCCGAGATCTCATCATGCACCCTGCTCGTCGCATCCAACACCGTGGTGCCGAGCCGAGTCCATATGCCCGCACAAACGTTCTGCGTGACAAGGAGTAGCCGGAACCGTTCGCCCCGGCATCGTACGCGTTCCGTCCTGATTCGTGTCGCCGTTCCAGCCCCCGACTCCTGCAACCCATCACACGATGCGCATGGGTCAATGAACGGTCGCCGAGCGCAGAGGCGACCCACCTTGTACCGTTTGGCTCTTTGGACGTCGGCGGATTTCTCAGAACAAGTCGTCAACGGCTCTTCAGCGGCTCGGCCGACAAGTCCACTGCAGAGCTCGACTTCTGGCGAGGACGATTCACCGAGGAGAAAGGCGTGCTCGGCAATGAGCACTTCGAAGCGCTCTTCACGGAGCAATTCGGTGTGAATCGGTCGTTCTTCGCCGGAAAGCGCATCCTTGAGATCGGCTGTGGACCGCGAGGATCGCTCGAATGGGCCAGCGACGCCAGTCGGCGGGTCGGTATCGACCCCTTGGTCGATGCCTACCGCGAGTTCGGCATTGACCTTCATGCCATGGAGTACGTCGCCGATCCCGTCGAACACCTCAGCTTCGCCGACGGATCGTTTGACGTGGTGAGCAGCCTGAACTCCCTCGACCACGTCGACGACCTTGCCACGGCGATGTCGGAGATCGCACGGGTGTTGGTTCCCGGCGGCTCATTCCTCCTTGAGGTCGAGTTCGGGCACAGTCCTACGCCAGCAGAGCCCATCGAGATACCCGCCGACTTCGCAACATCCTTGGCGCCAGTCTTCACCGTCGCCTCGGTCAATCAGTTCGGACTGTCGTCAGGACACCAGGTGCACCGTGCACACGCCGAGAAGATCCCGTATCGCCAGTCACGGCGTCGAACCCCAGGTGTGCTCATCGCCCACCTGATACGCGAACCGTCGACACCCTAGGCCCGCAGCGTGGCGAATAATGATGATCAGCGATGGTTCATCAACCCATAGCTTCGTGATACACCCTGCGAGTCTGCCACCCCACCTCATCCCAGCTCGGTGAGGCAAGCCAAGTGGCCAACGCCGCTCTCCGGGTCGCCGCAGACTCCGCGGTGGCCGTCGCAGCCTCACGGACCGCGGCGCACAGCCCCGTGGCGCTCGCCGGGTCGAACCTGATCAGGCCGGGGATGGTGGCGAACGCCGGTAGATCAGAGGCGATCACCGCTGCGCCAGCGGATGCAGCCATCCGCAACGAGGTGGAATTCATCATCGACGAGAAGGCGAAGATGGCGCCGTCGGCCGCCTCGAGGAGCGAACCGATATCGTCATCGCTCAACTGGCGGATGTCGAGGATCACATCGATCCCC
>CAIUMH010000074.1 GCA_903900235.1 uncultured Actinomycetes bacterium | reverse complement strand
CTGCCTGCTCGGCAGCAGACCAAGGATGACCTGCCAGATCTTCGGCAGCTCCAGCAAGATATAGAACGCCAGCATGGCGATGGTCAGCAGGTGCACCAGGGTCGACAATGCAGCAGCACCGATGGAGAGCGCAGGCTTCGAGATACTTGAGGCGTAGCTCGACAGCTTCGGTGCATTGGTCTGCACCCAATGCTGGAGATGGAATTGCGAGATCAGGTGCCCGATAGCGCCCCGGCCATGCTCCGCCTGCCTGACTAGATCGGGGACGTCTCTCGAGAAGCGGGTAACCGCTGTCACCATGGGGACACCGAACAAGAAGGCCAACCCAAGGAAGCTCAGGAGACCGAGGATGAAGACGATCGTGGTGGCCAACCCCCGTCGAAGCCCCCGTCGCTCGAGAACCGTAACGGCGGGAGCGAGCAGGACGGCGATGAAGACCGCCACCAGCACGTACAAAAGGATCTGTCGCAGCACCCAGAGCAGCAGGAGCCCAAGGCCAGCACCGATGACCACACCCACCACCGTCAAAATGGTGGCGAGAGGAACCTGGTGCTCATTCGCCGCCAGGGCGATCCGGCGAGGCAGGCTCTCAGACTGCCCAGATCCCCTGGACGTAGCGTCGGTCTGATCGGTCACCCCTTGAGCATGGCACCTGCACGGCAACGTGCGTGGGAACATGTCATATGGCCGATCCAGCCGACGACCACTCGCTCCCACTGGGCACCGGTCGGAAACAGTGGCTGCGGCCCGAAGTCCGCTACACGATCTCCGCTGTGGTCCTGCTCTTCATCTTCGAGTACCTGCTCCTTCCCGAGATCGCCTCGGCCCGCAAGAACGTCAATGTGCTCAGCCAGGTCAACGTCTGGTTGCTCGTGGTAGCCATTGCGCTCGAGGTCGGGGCGCTGATGGCCTACGCCGAACTTTCCCGGACAGTCTTCACCCCTGACGCCCCTCGCCGGTGGGCGATGCTTCGAATCAACATGTCCTCACTGGCGGTCAGCCATGTTGTCCCAGGAGGCACCGCCGCCGGCGGAGCCATGGGATATCGATTGCTTACTGCCGACGGGGTTCCCGGTTCTACCGCGGCGTTCGGACTCGCCACCCAAGGGGTCGGTTCCGCCGTCGTACTCAACCTCATCTTTTGGATCAGCCTGTTCGTCTCGATCCCCATCAACGGAGTGAACCCGCTCTATGGCTACGCCGCCCTGCTCGGTGTGTTGCTCCTCGCGGCCTTTGGCGGGACAGTTCTACTCCTGACGAGAGGACAGCGTCATGCGGACGGCTGGCTGCGCAAGGTCGCCGACCACGTGCCATTCCTCAGCGCCGACAAGGTGTCGGCACTGCTCCAGCAGCTCGCCGATCGGCTCACGATTCTGTTCTCCAACCGCAACCTGCTGACCCGAGCTCTGCTCTGGGCCACGGCGAATTGGCTCCTTGATGCCGGGTGCCTCTGGGTCATCTTGATCGCCTTCGGCAAGACCGTGATGCCCATAGATCTGCTCGTGGCCTACGGCTTGGCGAACATCCTCGCCGCCATCCCGCTCACACCCGGGGGACTCGGCGTCGTTGAGCTCACCTTGAGCGGCGCCCTCGCCGGGTTCGGCGTCCCTGCCTCGATCGCCTACCTCAGCGTCATCGCCTGGAGACTGGTGAATTTCTGGTTGCCGATCCCCCTCGGTGGCCTGTCATATCTCTCGCTGCGACTCGGCAACCGCCGGCGAGCAGCCTCGCTGCCGGATGTCGGAAGTGCCTAGGCCTCGAGCCGCAGGCGAGCCTCAGACGTGGCAGCGTCCTTCAGGTCTTGCTGCACACTGTGCGCGCCAGAGCTTGACAGCCTTCGCCAGCGGCGATCGGGCCCGAGCAACCAGGTGTGCGTGTCGTCGATGAACGTCAGGCGGAGGATTTCGACCAGGCGATCACGCAGCCGTGCGTCGTCGATGGGCACCACCGCCTCGATCCGTCGGTCGAGGTTGCGCTCCATCAGGTCCGCCGAACCGATCAGAACCTCGGGGCCACTTTCGTCTTCGGGCATTCCGAAGCAGTAGATGCGGGAGTGCTCGAGGAACTCCCCCACGATGGATCTCACCGCGATGGTCTCGGAGAGCCCAGGGATTCCCGGACGAAGGCAGCACATCCCACGGATGGCGAGGTCAATGGGCGTTCCCATCTGCGATGCCCGATACAGCGCATCGATGATCGCTGGGTCGGTCAGTCCATTGGCCTTGAGCATGATGCGTCCCGACGCACCACGCTGACCCTGGGCGTCGATCCGTTCAATGAGTCCCGACCTCAGCGAGGTCGGCGACACCAACAGACGACGGAACGCACCTTGCTTGGAGAACCCGGTCAGGAAGTTGAACAAGTCACCAACATCGGCCCCGATCTCTTCGTCTGCTGTGAGCAGACCGACATCTTCATAGACGCGTGCCGTCTTTGAGTTGTAGTTCCCGGTGCCGATGTGGCAATACCGCCGAATATCTGAGCCTTCCCGCCGGAGCACGAGTGCCGTCTTTGAGTGCGTCTTAAATCCCACCACTCCATAGACCACGTGGACGCCAGCATCCTCAAGTGTCTTGGCCCACCCGATGTTCGCAGCCTCATCGAATCGCGCCTGGAGCTCGACCAGCGCCGCCACCTGCTTGCCCTCGCCCGCCGCCCGGATCAACGACGCCACGATGGGGCTGTCGCCCGACGTCCGATAGAGCGTCTGCTTGATCCCGAGCACGTCCGGATCCGACGCCGCCTGAGCAATAAACGCTTCGACGGATCGAGAGAATGACTCATAGGGGTGGTGGACGAGGATGTCACGAGAGCGGAGCAACCCGAAGAAGTCCGGCTCCTCGCCATCGATCACCCGAATGCCACTCGGCGCCACTGGGCTCCATGGATCCTGATGGAGATCTGGTCGGTCGAGTGCATAGAGTGCCCAGAGCCCACCGAGACCGACGGGCGCCTCCATGGCGTAGACGGAACCTTCCGCAAGCTCAAGCTCGGTTCGGAGGAATTCACGAATGTCGACATTGGCGTCGGCCATCACCTCAAGTCGGACGGCGCGGCCGAATCGTCTGCGACGCAACTCGGTCTCGATGGCCTCGAGCAGATCGTCAGCCTCATCCTCCTCGAGGACCAGGTCGGCATTGCGGGTGACCCGGAATGGCTCATGACGTCCCACGATCATGCCTGGGAACAGTCGATCGAGGTGTGCTGCGATGACCTTCTCAAGTGCGATGAACCGCTCGCCATCGGGCATCACGACAAAGCGAGGCAGAAGATCAGGAACCTTGACGCGGGCGATTCTTGTCTCGTCGGTCGTCGGATCCGTGACCTGCACGGCGAGGTTGAGTGACAAGTTCGAGATGTTGGGGAATGGGTGGCCGGGGTCGACACTCAGAGGTGTGAGCACCGGGAACACCCTGCGCTCGAATACCTCGTCGAGGTAGACCCGATCATCATCATCGACGTCATCGAATTCAGAGAAATGCACGCCAGCCTTCTCGAGGCTGGGCAGCAGCACGTCGAGCACGATGCGGTCCTGCCGATGGGCAAGCTCGAGCACCCGCTCCCGAATCGCTTCGAGCTGCTGGGAGGGCCGAAGTCCATCGGTTGAACGGGTACGAACACCCGCCATGACCTGCACCTCAAGACCGGCAACTCGAACCTGGAAGAACTCGTCGATGAGTTCGGAGAAGATCGCCACGAACTTGACGCGCTCAAGCAGTGCCAAACCTTCATCTTCGGCGAGGTCAAGAAGACGAGATCCGAAGTCGAGCCGAGACAGCTCCCGGTTGGAGAACCGGTCCGAACCGAAGGTCTCGACGCTGTCGGCAATGGAGGCATCGGCGACGAGGCCAGGACCCGACTGTTCCGAAGCGCCTGTCTGCGTCATTGGAACTGCTCCTCCGGGATTCCCAATAGTGGCACGTCCAATGCTAGTGCCACGGGTACGATCTGAGAGATGGCCCCTCCGATGACACCGAGCGGCCATCGGACAGCCGCCTGGCGTGTGCCTCGCCTGGAGCGGGGTCCCAAGCCTCGCCGACGCACAGAACTGGGGCTCTTGCTTCTGGTCTGGTTGATCATCGCTCTGCTCTTCAGCTTGGCTTCGCTGGGCACCAAGGGGAACTTGCCACCCCACACCATCGGATTCCTCGGTGGCATCCTCGGCCTCACGATTGGAGTCCATCTGGCCAACCGATGGCTCGTCCCCCACGCCAACCCGGTCCTCCTGCCGCTGGTGGCCTTCCTCAACGGCCTCGGCTACGTCGAAATCGTTCGCTGGAACCCGGTGGCCGCCCAACAGCAGGCAACCTGGACACTCCTCGGTGGCGGTCTCTACGTGCTCACCCTGCTGGTGGTGCAGCGGACACGGGACCTCGATCGCTACCGCTATGTACTGCTGCTCGTTGCCGTCATCCTCATGCTGTCCCCGCTCTTCCCCGTGGTCGGCACCTCGATCAACGGTGCCCGCCTCTGGGTGCATCTCGGCACGGCGATTCAATTCCAGCCTGTCGAGGTTGCCAAGATCCTGCTTGCCATCTTCTTCGCCTCATACCTCGCCGACAAAAAGGAGCTGCTCAGCATCCCGTCAGCCCGTTTGGGCAACCGACTCGTGCTCGACCCCCGACCACTCCTCCCGATCATCCTCGCTTGGGGATTCTCCATCGTGATCCTCGGGGCCGAGAACGACATCGGTTTTGCCATGCTCATCTTCGCCATCTTCATCACCCTGTTGTGGGTCGCCACCGGTCGGTTGACCTACCTCGGCCTCGGCCTCGGCCTCTTTGGGGCTGGCGCATGGGTGGCGACCAAGTATTTCTCTCAGGCCCACGCACGAATCTCCATCTGGCTCGATCCTTGGAGTCAGGCTCAAGGACGAGGCCTTCAACTGGTCCAGACCTGGTACTCAATGGGATCTGGCGGGGTCGGCGGTACGGGACTCGGGCTGGGCCACGCTGGGAACTACGTTCCGTTTCTCACCACCGACCTCATCTATGGTGCGGTCGCCGAGGAGATGGGGTTCGTTGGTTCAGGCATTTTGGTGATCGCCCTGGCATTGATGATCGGAGCGGGATTCCACATCGCTCAGCGATGTCGAACCGACTTTGCTCGGCTGGCGGCCACCGCTCTCACGTTGGTGCTTGGATTCCAGTCGTTCTTCATCCTGGCGGGCGTCCTGCGCATCCTGCCATTCACCGGCATCACGCTTCCCTTCGTGGCTCGCGGTGGATCGTCTCTGGTGGCCAACTACGTGCTGATCGCCCTGCTGCTGCGGATTTCCAATGATGCCGGTCCGGACTGGGCCGAGTCCGAGGTCATGGAAGCCGAGCTTGCCACCGCCACGAGCGGTACCTCCTGATCAACCCTCCGAGTCGAAGAGATCCTCGGCCACGAGGACGGGAGCTGTCACGAGCTGACGGTGACACAACACAAGACCATCGGAGGGTCGGCATTCGACGATCTCGCGACCTCGAGGGCCCATAAGATCGATCTCGGCCCGCAGCACTCCCGCCTCGCGACTCGTCAGCCTCAAGGCGATCACTTCGACGCCGGTGCGCGCAAGGATCTCAGCAAACAGCTCGTGTGTGGTTGGACGCACACCTTCAGATCCCTCCATGGCCCCCGCTAGCGCCGCCCCCTCGGCCAACCCGACCGGGAACCCCAGCACTCGATAGGGTGCCTCGGACTCGCTCAACTGCACCATGGCGTGTGTCTCGGGAAGACTCACGGAAACGCTCACCACCTCGGTCACCCTGAAGGTTGCGTAGGGAACGGCGGACTCCTCCGGCGTTGGTGTCTGCTCTGCCATCGTCAGCCTCCCCGTCGAGCTTCAACGGAGAGGACCATCCCCGTCACTATGAAAAACACCAAGATGGCCGATCCGCCGTAACTCAGAAACGGCAGCGGAATACCGGTCACCGGCATAATCCCCATGGTCATGCCGGCATTTTGGAACACGCTGAAACTGAAGAAGGCAAAGGCACCGGCACACAACACGCGACCAAGTGCGTCTTTGGCTGTCATCGCCGCTCGCAGCATCCGAAACCCGACAAATCCGAGTGCTCCAATCACCAAGCTTGAGCCGAGGAATCCGAGCTGCTCTCCCACTGCGGTGAAGATGAAGTCGGTCTGTTGCTCGGGCACATAGCCAAGATTGGTCTGAGCACCTTGGCCTATCCCCGCACCCCATAAACCACCCGAACCAATGGCGATCTTGGCCTGCTTCACGTTGTAGATCGACTGCTGCAGGCTCGGGTTATCAGAGTTCTGATTCAAGAAACTCGCCAGTCGATGGACTTGATATGACGACAGCACGCCGCCCACGATCGCCAGCACCGTCACCAGCACTGCTCCAGCGAGGAGGAGAAGCAGGATTCGGCCCGGCACCCCAGCCACCGCCAGCATGACAAGCAACGTGATGCCCAAGATGATGGCGGTGCCGAGGTCAGGCTGCAGCATGATGAGGCCCATGGGGACTGCCGCCATGACCAGCAGACGCGACACGTCACGAAGGGTCAGGCCCTCGGGTCGTCGCGCACAGTAGGTTGCCACCGCCAAGATGACTGCGATCACGGTGAATTCCGACGGCTGGATCAGCAGCGGCCCCACGGCGAACCAGCGTTGTGCGCCGAGCGCGTTGCTCCCAAAGGGACTGAGGACTAGGACCAGGAGCACGAGCAGCGCGACGTAGACCGCGGTCGCCACATGCTCGGCGCGTCGATAATCGATTCGAGAGATCACCAGCATCACGATGGCCCCCAAGACCATAAAAGTGGCTTGGCGCTTGAGGAAGTAGCGACCGTCGAGGCCGGCAACCGCGAGACCTGACTTCGTTGCGGTGTAGATCATGATCGAGCCGAACATGGCCAAGGCGATGGCCGAGAGCGCCAGCATCCAGTCGAAATCACCTCTGCGCTTCGTCGACGATCCCATCCGTGGTGCCATCACCATCAGGGTGCCTCCATGGCCTCGATGGCAGCCGACCACATCGCCTCGACCGGTGCCTCGATGCCGGTCCAGCGCTCGATCTGAAGTGCCGCCTGATGGACCAGCATGCCAAGCCCGCCGACCGTGGTGGCTCCCGCGCGGGTCGCCGCGTCGAGCCATGCGGTCTGACGAGGGTGATACACGAGATCTACGCAGAGCTGCCCGGAGCCAAGGGTTTCAGGATCGAGGAGCGGAGGAGACGAACTTGACGAGGTGTCGAGCATGCCGACCGGCGTGGCATTGACCACAACCTCCGACGCCGCAGCTTCATCCGGTCCACCAACAGACCCAACTCCCCCCGCGAGCGCTGCGCAGGCCGCTGCAGCGTCGGATCGTCGGGCCAGTACGACAATCCGTGACGCACCCGCACGAGCAAACGCATCCACGACCGCACGGGCCGCTCCTCCCGCGCCGAGGACGCTCACCGTAGCGCCCGCCGGGTCGAAGCCCACCTCACGTCGCAGCGAAGCCAGCAGCCCAGCACCGTCAGTTGACAGGCCG
>CAIUMH010000073.1 GCA_903900235.1 uncultured Actinomycetes bacterium | reverse complement strand
GTGGAGGTAAGGGGATTCGAACCCCTGACCTCTTGACTGCCAGTCAAGCGCTCTACCAACTGAGCTATACCCCCGAAGGAGTGCTCACCATAGCAGCCGTGGCCTCACTGCAAGAAATCCAAACCATCGCCCAGGCAGCCCGTCGCGGCCCTGCGATCGAGGAGTGAGGTGGATAGCGTGATGGCTGTGACCGATGACCACCGACCGATGCTCGGGGTCGATGTCGTGGTGCTGAGGGGGACTCCCTCGGGGCGTCAGGGGCGCTTGGGCGGCACCACCGCCTGATGCGGAACCTTGGCTGGAATCTTGGCCGGAACCGCAGTGCCGGATGGATTCGACTGAGCTGATGTCGGTGCTCGATGTTGTCGAGCACCATGACGCGGTGACAATCGCGGCAGAGGAGCGAATGCGGCGGGTGCGTCGTCGGCGGCGAGAGCCGAGGTCGATGTTCATCGACACGCCTGGTCGCCGGGCGTGGACGGTGGTCGACCTCGTCGATCGATATCCCCACTACATCAAGCCGATGGCGGATGTGTTTCAGGGCGTCCCTGGGGGGCTGAGTCAGAAGCGACGGAAGGGTAAACAATCACAATTTTCTGTGCCGCGTCCCCTCTCTGCTCGGAGTAGTGAGATGTGGCCGATGCCATAGAGCGATGAGGGCATTCGAGGATCGTTGTATCGCCGAGGCTCTTGTCGGCGACACCGGATGATTCCCGTAGCATTGGTGCTCATGGCACGAAAGTATCCAGTGGAGCAGATCGAGGCGAAGTGGCAGCAGCGATGGGCTGATTCCGGCCTCTACGAGATCGATAACGACGATCCTCGTCCTCCCTTTTACGCCCTGTGCATGTACCCCTATCCATCGGGGTCCGCCCATCAAGGCCATGTGCGCAACTACACCTTCGGCGATCTGATCACCCGCTACAAGACAATGCAGGGATATGGCGTTTTGTCGCCGTTCGGCTTTGACTCGTTCGGCCTTCCAGCTGAGAATGCCGCCATCAAGACTGGTACTCACCCGAGGATCTTCACCGACGAGCGCATCGTCGAGTTGCGCTCAAGCGTCCGTAAGCTCGGTGCGGTGTTCGACTGGCGTCGAGAGGTTCGCAGTCACGACCCGTCCTACATTCGCTGGACCCAGGCCATCTTCCTGCGCCTCATGGAGGCCGGTCTGGTCTATCGCCGAAACGCTCCGGTGAACTGGTGTCCCGGTTGCAACACGGTGCTGGCAAATGAGCAGGTCCAGGCTGACGGGACCTGCGAGCGGTCTGACGACCTCGTGGTCAAGCGAGACCTCGAGCAGTGGTTCTTCAAGATCACCGACTATGCCGACGAACTCTTGGACGGCCTTGACGACCTTGAGTGGCCCGAGCGCGTCAAGACCATGCAGCGCAACTGGATTGGCCGATCCGAGGGTGCCGAGATGGACCTCGTGGTCGAGGGGCGTCCTGACCTCGCCATCAAGGTCTTCACCACCCGACCCGACACCAGCTTCGGGATGACGTATGCCGTGTTGGCTCCCGAGCACCCGCTCGTCGACGATCTCACCACTGATGCCCAGCGCCCAGCGGTCGAGGAGCTCAAGGCCAAGGTCGCTGGTGCCACGGAGATCGAGCGCACATCGTCCGATGGTGGTGCCCTCGACAAACGTGGGGCGTTCACGGGCAGCCACGTCATCAATCCGTTCACCGGAGATCCGGTCCCGCTGTTCATCGCTGACTATGTGCTGATGGGCTACGGGACCGGAGCCATCATGGCCGTGCCGGCCGAAGACGAGCGCGACTTCGCCTTCGCCACCACCCATGGCCTGCCGATCATGCGGACCACCGAGCCAGCCGACGGGCTGCCGGCCGACTTCGTCGGACCCTTCACCGGTGACGGTATCAAGGTGAACTCTGGCTTCCTCAATGGTCTGGGTGTCCCTGAGGCCAAGGCCCGAGCCATCGAGTGGCTCGTCGAGGAGGCCAAGGGCATCGGCACCGTGAATTACCGCCTGCGAGACTGGCTGGTCTCGCGCCAGCGGTTCTGGGGCTGCCCGATCCCTGTCATCCACTGCCCGGACTGCGGTGTGGTCCCGGTCCCTGATGACGAGCTCCCCGTGTTGGCCCCCGATGACGTGGAGTTCACTCCGTCGGGAGAGTCGCCGCTGGCCAGCCATGAGGGGTTCGTCTCTGTGGCCTGCCCGAACTGCACTCAGCCGGCACGCCGAGAGACCGACACGATGGACACATTCGTGGACTCGTCCTGGTACTTCTTGCGCTACACCGACCCGTTCGATCCATCGGTCCCGTTCTCTCCGGAAGCGGCAGCCCGTTGGATGCCAGTGGATCAGTACATCGGTGGCATCGAGCACGCCATCTTGCACCTGCTCTATGCCCGGTTCTTCACCAAGGCCCTGATTGACACCGGCTTTGCTGCTGGAGTCGACCGCGAGCCGTTCAAGCGACTTTTCACTCAGGGCATGATCCGTATGGACGGCTCGAAGATGTCGAAATCTAAAGGCAACCTGGTGGCTCCTACGAAGTACTACGAGACGGTCGGCGCCGATGGGCTCCGACTGTTTCACCTCTTTGTGGGACCGCCAGCCGATGACTTCGACTGGACCGACCAGACCGACTCAGTCATCGAGGGCTGCGGCCGGTTCCTCGATCGACTCTGGCGCCTGGCCACCGAGGAGCACGTCAGTCGACCGGCCGACATGGCGATGTCGTCATTCGACGATGAGGTTCGGCGGACCACCCACAAGACCATCAAGAAGGTCACCGAGGACCTGGAGCGCTGGAGCTACAACACCGCGGTTGCTCAGATGATGGAGCTGGTGAATCTCCTTGGCCGCTATGTGCGCGACGAAGCCGGACCGAGGCACGATGTCCTTGCCGAGGCTGTCGACTCACTCTTGCTGCTCCTCGCCCCGCTGGCCCCGCATCTCTCGGCCGAGCTCTATGAGCTTCGCCACGGCATCCACGTCCATGAGCAGAGCTGGCCGACCTACGACCCGAGCCTGGTGACCTCGGACTCGGTGACGATGATCGTGCAGGTCAATGGCAAGGTCCGTGACCGAATCGAGGTCGATGCCTCAATCACGGAGGCTGAGGCGGTCTCCTTGGCGCTCGCCTCGGAGAAGGTGGTCGCAGAGCTGGCCGGCGCCGCTCCGGCCCGGGTCATCGCTCGGCCACCGAAGCTCGTCAACGTGGTCCCGTAGCCCTGATGGCCACCGGCCGGCGCCCAGGAGTGCCATCCTCCATCGAGCGTCGCCCCGCCGAAGGGAAGCGTCCAGAGCTCGAGATCCGGGCGAGCGCTCGCCGGACCAAGACCGCCACTGCCTGGTGGGAGGGCTCCGTGCTGATCGTCGCAGTGCCGGCGAGGGTTCGTGGTTCGGCCCGCGAGGATCTCATCGAGTGGCTCATCGAGCGTTCTCGTCGTCGGAGGCCAGCCACATTCTCCACCGATCCCGAGCTGCTGGAGCGGGCTCGAGCACTCATCTCGACCTATGACCTCGAGGTGGAGATCGAGTCGGTGCGCTTTGTGACCAATCAGAACCGTCGATGGGGATCGTGCTCGCCGGAGAGCCGGGTGATCCGACTGTCCGATCGGCTCCGAGTGGCGCCATCGTGGGTCCTCGATGCCGTGTTGGTCCACGAGCTCGCGCATCTCGCCGTGCCTGATCACTCGGCGGCGTTCCACG
>CAIUMH010000072.1 GCA_903900235.1 uncultured Actinomycetes bacterium | reverse complement strand
CCGGGCCCCGAACGATCGCTTGGCACCTAGAGCACCACCACGGCATGAGGGTCTCGACGGCGACCATCAGCCGGCACCTGCTGCGCTTAGGGCTCGTCGAGCCGCAGCCGAAGAAGCGACCTCGATCGTCCTACATCCGCTTCGAAGCCTCCATGCCGAATGAGTGCTGGCAATCGGACTTCACCCACTATCGACTGAGCGATGAACACGCTTCAGATGTCGAGATCCTGACGTTCTTAGACGACCACTCTCGAACTGCCCTCCACATCAGCGCACACCACCGAGTCACGGGACGCATCGTGACGAGCTCGTTCCTCCAAACTGTTGGGATCTATGGAGTCCCGGCCTCCACGCTGACCGACAACGGCATGGTCTTCACCACCCGGTTCTCCGGAGGCAAGGGCGGACGCAACGGCTTTGAGACCGAGCTGCAGCGCCTCGGCGTGATGCAGAAGAACTCCCGACCGAACCACCCGACGACCTGCGGGAAGGTCGAACGGTTCCAAAAGACCATGAAGCAGTGGTTGAGGGCCAAGGAGGTCCAGCCAACCTCGATCATCGAGCTCCAAGGGCTCCTCGACGCCTTCAGAGCCCACTACAACGAAAGCCGACCTCACTCGAGCCTTGAGCACCGCTCGACGCCGGCATTGGCCTACCTTGCTCGACCCAAAGCGACACCGGGAGGTCGAAGCGACGACGCCCATGCTCGGGTTCGTCGCGACAAGGTCGACAAGGCTGGCAAGGTCACCCTTCGACTCAACGGAGATCTGCACTCGATCGGCATCGGGCGAACCCACGCGGGAACCCACGTCTTACTGCTGGTCCACGACCTCGATGTGCACGTCGTCGACGCCTCAACAGGCGAGCTCATTAGAGCGCTCCAGATCGACCTCAATCGCCGCTATCACGGGACCGGACGGCCTCCAGGGCCTGCACCGAGAGGGCAACACCCCGCGAGTTGAAGGTTCGGAGTGTTGCCGATGTCTTGAGACATCACACATGGTGCACTCGGCGGGATTCGAACCCACAACCTTCTGATCCGTAGTCAGATGCTCTAGTCCGTTGAGCTACGAGTGCGCTGCCCCTCCGAAGAGGTGGGTCTCCATCTTACCCCACCCACCGGAGGGCGCCAATGCCGGAGCATCACCGGACTCGTGACCGCGCTATCGCCAGCGCGCTGCTGGCCAGCGCTCCTCGACCGGGCGACCGGGCCGCTGCGCCTCAGAGGTCGGGCCCGCCGCCGGAGGCTCGAGCGAGCACGACCTCGAGCATGGTGGCGAAGAGGTTGCGCGCTGGTCGATGGTCGCCCCGGAAGTCCGGCGGCCGTCCCATGGAGGCGGCGGCAGCGATGGCGTAGCCGGAGTCCTGTGGGCGAGGCTTCACGACGAGGAAGACCGGGAGCCCGTAGCGAAGCGAGAGGAAGGCCACCCACAGGCGCGCCATGCGGCCGTTGCCGTTGGCGAAGGGGTGGATGCGCACCCACTCGCCATGGATCGCGGCGCAGAGCGAGACGACCGATTGAAGGTGCGCGGGGTCGACCGGAGCCGTGCCGACGGGCACCAGCGCGTCGAGCTGGTCCAAGGCCGCAGCGACGCCACGCAGCAGTCCCTCCACCTCGACCAGGACGCTGCCGGACCAGACTCCCATCTTGGCCGGAAGGCCATCTGGCTGGAGGGGCCCGACGCCGACGTCGTAGTCGACGAGCTCGGGGACGACCGGGTCGCCCCTCAGGTGGCCCAGGTAGTCCGGGCAGGGCGTCGAACATCCGGCGTAGAGCGATCGATGCCAGTCCAGGACCTCGTCGAGGGTCGGCACCGCCCTGTCGGGCGCGGTGCTCCGGAAGGACTCGACCAGCGACCTGAAGTTGGCGGCGACCCGTGCCCCGTCCGCAGGGTCATCGCCATCCCACGCGGGTCCGGGCAACGATCAACCTCGGGCAGCGTCGAAGGTGGCCAGCACGCCGAGCGGATCGAGCATGGTGGGATGATGCCCATCGACGTGGGCGTGGACCGCCTTGGCCTGGAGCGGCTCAGGGAGTGCCTCTCCCTGCGCGAACTCGTCGAGGCTGCTGTCGATGAGCTCGGCGCGCTGGCTCTCGGTCAGCCTGTTGAGCCGGCTGGCAGCCGCAGCGAGGTCATCGGCCAGGCGAGCGCTACGGAAGATCAGCTCATGGGCGACCGCTTCCTCGATCAGGTCGGTCTGGCTCACCTCCTCGAGCGCCGCGACCTCGCGCACGAGCTCCCGCAGCCGTCCGTCCTTGAACCGAGCCGTACATGCCGGATCCGCCGCTGCCCCGCCCACAGCCCCCTCCTCAGCAACCAT
>CAIUMH010000071.1 GCA_903900235.1 uncultured Actinomycetes bacterium | reverse complement strand
TCCTCAATGCCTCGATCATCGGAGCCGCTGCGGTGACCCTGGCCACCACCTATGCATTCGGCGATGTCACGCGGGCCAGCCACTCGCTCGATCGGGGCTGGCGCGAGGCCAAGGGCTTCTACGGAGCATTCGCCGCGCTGGTGATTTTGGCGGCAGGGTTGGTGCTGATCCCAGGGGCACCACTTGGCCTGATCACCACCGCGGTTCAGGCACTGGCGGGACTGATGCTCCCGATGTCGACGGTCTTTCTACTCCTGATGTGCAATGACCGAGAGTTGCTCGGGCCGTGGGTCAACCGCAGCTGGCTCAACGCCGTAGCGGTGGTGGTGATCTCGACCATCGTCGTGCTCTCGTTCATCTTGATGGTGACGACCGTGTTCCCCTCGGTCAACGTGATCGTGCTCGCCGAGGTGCTTGGCGGCGTGGTCGCAGTGGTGCTGGTGATCGCCGGTGCGGTGTGGTTGATCGTGATGCGACGACGGGGGTCACTCGACCTTCAGGAGGTCAACGAGGTAGTCGATCGTCGCAATTGGCGAATGCCTCCAGTGGTGCTCCTCGATCGAGCCCGGCTGACCCGAGGACGGCGCTTGGCGCTGTTCGGGATGGCCGCCTACCTCACCGTGGCCGTTCTCCTCCTCCTCGTCAAGGCGATCCAGCTGGCCTAGCGCCGTATGCTCGATGACCATGACGACCCGTCCACTGACTCTGCTGTGCGTTCATGCTCACCCTGACGACGAGGCGCTCTTCACCGGCGGCATCGAGGCGCTTTATAGCGATCGGGGCGTGCGGCAGGTCCTGGTCACCTGCACCAACGGGGCACTCGGCTTCGATGGCCAAGGCCGGGGGTCTCGTCACGAGGGCTTCGATGCAGATCCGGTGGTAGTCAACCGGGGACGAGAACTAGAAGCCTCGGCGAAAATCCTTGGGATTGATCGCGTGGTGACGTTGGGCTACGCCGACTCCGGGATGGCCGGCTGGCCCGAGAACAGCCACCCGGATGCCTTCGTGAACCAGCCGCGCGACGAGATCGTGGCGCGACTGGTCGCCCTTATCGATGAGGAGCAGCCCGAGGTAGTGGTGACCTATGACGCGAACGGCTTCTATGGGCATCCTGACCACATCACTACTCACGAGGTGACCCTGGCGGCCGTCGAGGCCAGCGGGATCCCGGCGAAGCTCTACACCGTGGCCATTGCGGAGTCGGCACTCACCGGGTTCGTCGAGCTCGCCGAGCACAGTGGGATGGACCTGCCGGACTGGATCGCAGAAGGACTCATTGCGGGAACCCCTGATGCTGCGGTCCAGACGGTGATCGACTGCACATCGGTGGTAGATCGCAAGCACCGAGCCTTGGCAGCACACGCCACGCAGACCGACAATGCCGACCTCGTGGCGATGGATGACGAGCTGTTCTCCGCCATCTTCGGCACCGAAATGTTCGTCCGCGTCATCGATCGGACCGGCAGTGCACTTCCGGAGACGGATCTCTTCGCCGGCATCGCCGATTGGGGTGGCCCCCCTGGCTCGTAGCATTGGGCCGTGCTTACTGACTCGCCCTGCATCCTGCTCGTCCACGCCCACCCTGACGACGAGGCCTCTTCGACGGGTGGCATCATCGCTCGTTATGCGGCAGCGGGGGTGCGCGTCGTCCTCGTCACCTGCACCGAGGGGGAGCTCGGCGACAGCCCGGACGGCCTTGCTCCGGACCATGACGACCACGACACCGCAGCGGTGGTCGCCCATCGGTCGGCCGAGCTCGACGAGTCGTGCCGCATTCTCGGGGTGACCCGACTGGTCAGGCTCGGCTACCACGACTCTGGGATGATGGGTTGGCCGCAGAATGACGCGGAGGGATCGTTCTGGCAGACCTCCGTACCGATCGCTGCCGCCCGGCTGGCTGCCCTCATCGATGAGGAGCGCCCTCAGGCGGTGGTCACCTATGACGAGAATGGCTTCTACGGCCACCCTGATCACATCCAGGCCAACCGCGTCACCCGAGCGGCCCTAGAGATGACCGAGGTTCAGCCAAAGCTCTACTACGCCACCGTGCCGCTCTCGGCATTCGAACGGCTCGGCGAGATCGTCCGGGCCGCTGGCGTCGAGGTTCCTGAAGACTTCGATGAAGAGCGACCGCAGATCGGCACGCCAGATGATCAGATCGGCGCCATCGTCGATGTGTCGGACTTCACGAAGGCCAAGCGAGCCGCCCTAGCGGCTCATGCCTCCCAGACCGAGAGCTCGTTCTTCCTCCAACTGCCCACGGAGTTGTTCGAGGAAGTCTTCGGTTCAGAATGGTTCGTCAGGGTGGCCGATCCCCACGTCACAGATGGCGTGGAGATCGACCTCCTTGACAGCGTGCTCGCGCCGGGCGCCTGATCGCCGCCTCGGTCCTAATAGCGGTAGGTGTCCGGCTTGAAGGGCCCATCGACCGGCAAGCCAAGGTACTCGGCCTGCCCTGGGGTCAGCTCGGTGAGTTCGATGCCGAGAGCGCCGAGGTGAAGCCGGGCGACCTTCTCGTCAAGGTGCTTGGGCAGTACATAGACGCCGGTCGGGTAGGTGTGGGTGTTCACGTGCAGCTCGATCTGCGCGAGCACCTGGTTCGTGAACGAGGCCGACATCACGAAGCTCGGGTGGCCGGTGGCGTTGCCGAGGTTCATCAGGCGACCCTCCGAGAGGATGATGATGGTGTGGCCATCGGGGAACACCCACTCGTCAACTTGAGGCTTAATGTTGTTGCGCACGATTCCGGGGACGGCGGTGAGGCCGGCCATGTCGATCTCGTTGTCGAAGTGCCCGATGTTGCCCACGATGGCCTGGTGCTTCATGGCCTCCATGTGCTCAACCCTGATCACGTCGCGGTTGCCCGTGGAGGTGATGATGATGTCGGCCCGACTGAGGGCATTCTCGAGTGTGGTGACCTCGAAGCCGTCCATGGCAGCCTGCAGGGCGCAGATCGGGTCGATCTCGGTCACGATGACCCGGGCACCCTGGCCTCGCAGCGACTCAGCGCAGCCCTTGCCGACATCGCCGTAGCCGCAGACAACGGTGACCTTGCCGCCAATGAGGACGTCGGTGGCCCGGTTGATGCCGTCGACGAGAGAGTGACGGCACCCGTACTTGTTGTCGAACTTGGACTTGGTGACGGCATCGTTGACGTTGATGGCCGGGAAGAGCAGTTCGCCGCTGCGCTGCATCTCGTAGAGGCGGTGCACGCCGGTGGTGGTCTCCTCAGAGACGCCCTTGATGGCATTGGCGGCCGCAGTGAATCGGCCGGGCTCCTCGGCGACGATCTTGCGAAGCAGCTCGAGCACCACGCCGTACTCCTCGGAATCGTCGGCGGTGGTGGCGGGGACGACACCAGCCTTCTCGAACTCGAGACCCTTGTGGATGAGCAGCGTGGCGTCGCCACCGTCGTCGAGGATGGCGGTTGGGCCATCTTCGCCGGGCCAGGTCAGCGCTAGGTCGGTGCACCACCAGTACTCATCGAGCGTCTCGCCCTTCCAGGCGAAGACCGGGATGCCCTTGGGGTCTTCGGGGGTCCCGTCCGGACCCACTGCAATGGCTGCAGCGGCGTGGTCCTGAGTGGAGAAGATGTTGCAGCTCGCCCAGCGCACGTCAGCGCCGAGCGCCACGAGCGTTTCGATGAGCACGGCGGTCTGGATGGTCATGTGCAGGCTGCCGGTGATCCGGGCTCCAGCGAGGGGCTTGGAGTCTCCGAACTCGGAGCGCATGGCCATGAGGCCGGGCATCTCATGCTCGGCGAGACGGATCTCTTTCCGGCCGAACTCGGCCAGGCTGAGGTCAGCGACTTTGAAGTCGGGGGTTGATGAGGTCACGGGAGGTTCTCCTTGGTGTCGGTGCGCGTGGACGCGTCAAAGCTGCTCTGCTTTGGCGCCGACATCTGTCGAGGCACGCCGGGATGAAGTCTAGGCGGATGTTCGCCACGTTGGGACGTCAAACGTTGAAGCGAAACTCCACCACGTCGCCGTCGGCCATGACATAGTCCTTGCCCTCGAGCCGGACTTTCCCGGCCGCTTTGGCGGACGCCATCGACCCGGCGGCGATGAGATCGTCGAATCCGACGATCTCGGCCTTAATGAATCCACGCTCGAAGTCGGTATGGATGACTCCGGCAGCCTTGGGGGCCGTATCGCCAACCTCGATGGTCCATGCACGGGCCTCCATGGGGCCAGCCGTGAGATACGTCTGGAGGCCGAGCGTGGCGAAGCCGCTGGCTACGACGCGGTCGAGGCCCCGTTCGGTGAGGCCGTAGGACTCGAGCATTTCGACGAGATCGTCACCCTCGAGTCCGGCCAGCTCCGCCTCGAGCTGGGCACACACCACGATGGCCTCAGCCGGGTCGACCAGTGCCGCGAGTCGGCTGGCGAGCTCGGCATCGGCGAGTGAGGCCTCATCAACATTGAACACATAGAGGAACGGCTTGGCCGTCAGGAGGTGAAGGTCGCGCAGCGCCTCAAGGTCAAGCTCCTCGGCAGCAGAGAAGATGGTTCGACCGGTATCCAAAATGGCAGCGGCCTTGGCTACCTCGACGGCTCGAGCGGCGATCTCGGGATCCTTGCGACCCTCCTTCTCCATCTTGGGAAGGCGGTTCTCGATCGTTTGGAGGTCGGCGAGAATGAGCTCGGTGTTGATGGTTTCGATGTCTGCCAAGGGGTCGACGCGGCCCTCCACGTGGATGACGTCGTCATCTTCAAAGGACCGGACCACCTGGCAGATGGCATCGGACTCGCGGATGGCGGCAAGGAACTTGTTGCCAAGCCCCTCACCTTCGGAGGCGCCGCGCACGATGCCGGCGATGTCGACGAAGGTGACCGAGGCAGGTACGAGTCGCCCTGAGCCGAAGATCTCGGCAAGATGCGCAAGGCGAGCATCGGGAACCGCCACGACACCGACGTTCGGCTCAATGGTGGCGAACGGGTAGTTGGCCGCTAAGACCTCGTTCTGGGTGAGCGCGTTGAACAGCGTCGACTTCCCGACGTTGGGAAGTCCCACGATCCCGATTGAGAGCCCCATCGTTCCTCCTTTGCCGGGCACCCCGGCGACGTCGGAGAGGTTACGAGATCTCCGCAGTACCGCGACACGTGACTCTGTGGACCGGCGGTGCTATCTTGCCCCACACAGCACGAGTCCTGAATTCTTCGGACTCGTTGAGCGAAGGGGGCGACATGAGAATCGCTTTGACAAGCAGTGCCGCGAGAGCCGCTAGGAGCATCGGGGCACTCGCCCTGGCAGGGGCGCTCGTCGCCGCATGCTCTTCGGGTGGCGGTTCGTCATCTTCGTCTACCTCAGGCGGGGGAAGTGGCGGGAGCAGCTCTACGATTGATAACCAGAGAGCCCTCGACTACACCGGCGGTACTGCCGGCAAGGCCACGGGAACCCCGATCAACATCGGTTATGTGAACGAGGAGAGCGGTTCGCCATCGTTCCCAGAGAACACCCAAGGAGCCGACCTAGCGGTGAAGTACATCAACGGCGAGCTCGGCGGCATCAAAGGTCACCCGATCAATCTCGTCAAGTGCTTCGTCTCAACTGAAGAGGACGGGCAGAAGTGCGGCACGCAGATGCTGAATGACGCGACCATCAAGCTCGTTGTGACCGGCACGCTCGTCGTGGGAAATGCATCGCTCTACACGGTGCTGTCGGGGAAGAAGCCGATCATCATCGGCAACGGCCTCACCGCCACTGACTTCATTCAGTCGGCAGCGTTCACCTACATGCCGGGCGCCCCTGGGGTGATTTCGGGACTGGCCAAGTGGATTGTCGATGGTGGTGCCGGCAAGGTCAAGTCCGTCGCAGTGGTGGCGTCTGACGACGCCAGTGCGAAGGCCTCGGCACAAATCCTGTTTGCTCCGGTCCTTGAAAAGGCTGGTATCTCTGTCAAGCAGGTGTTCATCTCCTCAACCGCCCAGGGTGCTGAGGTCCAGTCAGCCATCAAGGCTGCAGGTGGTGACACCGCTGACCTCTTCGTCCCGATCACGCCCGTCCAAGGCTGCATCGCCGTGGCCGACGCCATCAAGAGCCTCGGCATCCACCCGACTGTTGTGACGACTGGCCTGTGCTTCGGTACACCGTTGATCCAGCACCTTGGCGGAACGTTCCCCGACGGTTGGTACTTCGGTGACTACGGGGTGAACTACTTCATCCCGCCAGTCAAGAGCATCCCCGCCTCTGAGGAGCTTGCGCTCTACGAGGCAGTGGTGAAGAAGTACAACCCGACCATGGAGTACACCGGTTTCGCTGGTCCGACCTTCGGTAACCTGATGACAGTGACGCAGATTTTCAACAAGATCGGAATCGACGCATCAATCACCCAAGTGGCGGACGCTGTGAAGGGCTTTGCTGGACCCCAGTGGAGTATCCCGGGAACGCCGGTGTCGTGCGGCAAGATCTCGGCCTCATTCCCCTCGATCTGCGTGGGACAGATGGGAATCGAGCAGTTCAAGGGCGGGAAGTGGATCCCGATCGCAGATGCCTACAACAACAAGATGATCAACGCCTTCGCAAGCTGAGTTGGCAGGTCGTCGGGAAAGTCGGAGATTCAGCACAAGAATGACGACACCGTCGACCGCACGCAGTTGGGCGACGCCCGGCAGGATTGCAGCCCTCGTGGCTGCCCTGCTGGGCGTCGCGCTTCTGGTGATTATCTCCACCAATGTCAATCAGACCCAGGCGATGTTCCTCGGTCTTGGGGTGGGGGCGCTGATCGCCGCCATTGCCCTCTCGATCACCCTCAACTTTCAGGGCTCCGGAGTGGTGAACTTCGCCGCCGGGGCC
>CAIUMH010000070.1 GCA_903900235.1 uncultured Actinomycetes bacterium | reverse complement strand
TCGCCGACTTCGATGAGCTCAGGTTCGTCGGGATCGCAACCGACTGATCAAGACTTCCTGCGACGCAGGTCGGGGTCCACGGTTCGCCATCTACGTTGGGAGAGACGCTGATCGAGCAAGTCGACGTGTTGGCCAGCTGAGCCTTTAGGTGAATGGTGTCCCCCGTCCAGGCCAACGTTGCCGGCGTCGAGGCGTAGTCCGTGATCGAAGGCAAGGTGTTCGGAGCGAGTACCACCGTCGTCGTCGACGCGACTGCGCCATAGACATTCGACGCCGTCATTGTGAAGACGTACGAGATCGCACTGGTCGTGGTGTTGACAGGGATGTCAACACTCTCTGAGAGCGGACCAGCCTGGCAATTCGGAGACGGATCGAGCACCGGCAACTTGGGCTTCACCGACATCGAACAACTCGTGGCGGCAGTTACCGTGCCCGTCAAGGTCACTGGTCCTCCGCCGGCCGGTACCGACTCAGCGCTCGTCCCGAAGGCGCCGATGGCAGGAGCGACCCCGCCGTCGATGGTGACGGTCTTGGTGGCTGTCGCCTTGCCCACCAAGTTGGTGGCTTTGATCTTGACGGTGTACGTGATGGGACTCGTCGTCAAGTTTGCCGGGATAGCGATGATCTGGTCGAGCGAACCCTCGCCACACGAGGGATGGAGCGGAGATCCGATGATCGTCGGAGATATCTTGATCACGCAGCTTGGGTTACCGGCCACGTCAGCGGCCACATGCACATCGCCACCCGTCACCGAAAGGGTGGCGGGCGTCGAAGTGAGATTGCTAAAGGCTGGGGCGACGTAGGCGCCCATGCTCACCGTGGTCCTCGCCTTGGCCTGGGCCGCCACATTGGTTGCCTTCAGCTTGAAGCTGTAGGTGATCGGGTTGGTGCTCGTGTTCACCGGAATCGCCACATCAATAGAGATCGAACCGTCAAGGCATGAGGGATGAGTGTTGAGCCCAGGGATTGTGGGACTGGCACGCAGCGAACAGACCGGATCGCCGGTCACCGTCGCCGTCAAGGTCAGTTGGCCGCCGGCCGGAGAGAGTGTGGGTGACGAGGGAGCGAAGTCGGTGATCCTGGGCGGAGGGGTGGGATCAATCGTCAGCGTTGAGGTGGCCTTCTTCTTTCCAACCACATTGGCCGCCTTCAACTTGAAGGTGTAGGTGATCGGGCTCGTGGTGGTGTTCGGGGGGATCACAACGCCCAACGAGAGCGTGCCGTGCGAGCAGTCTGGCTGTGCATCGAGGCCCGAGATTGCCGGGCTGGCCTTGAGCGAGCACGTAGCGGGAGCGGCCAGGGTTGCGGAGAGCGTGATCGATCCGCCGGTGTTGTGCAGCGTTGCCGACGAAGGAGCGAAACCAGTGATCGTTGGTGGGATCGATGGTTCGATCGTTACGGTGGTACTGGCCTTGCCCTTCCCAGCGTCGTTCACTGACCCAAGCTTGAAGCTGTAGTTGATCGGGCTCGTGGTGGTGTTCGGGGGGATCACGACGCCCAACGAGAGCGTGCCGTGCGAGCAGTCTGGCTGCCCATCGAGGCCCGAGATTGCTGGGCTGGCTTTGAGCGAGCACGAAGCGGCGGCCGCCAGAGTTGCGGTGAGCGTGATCGATCCGCCGGTGTTTGGCACCGTTGTCGATGAGGGAACAAAGTTCGAGATGGCGGGAGCTACTGCGGGATTGGCCGTCACTGTGGCGGTGGCGCTCACCTTTCCAGCCACGTTGGAGGCCTTCAGACTGAACGTGTAATTGATCGGATGGGTCGTGAGGTTCGGAGGGATCACCGTCTGCACCGAAAGTCTGCCGTTCGAGCAACTCGGGCGCGTATCGAGAGAGGAGAGCGCCGGGCTCGCCTTGAGCGAGCACGTAGCGGGAGTGGCCAAGGTCGCGGTGAGCGTGATTGATCCGCCGGTGTCTGGCACCGTTGGCGATGAGGGAACGAAGTTCGAGATGGTGGGAGTGGGAACTTGAGCCACCGTTACCGTGGTGGTCGCGCTGGCTGAGCCGGCTGAGTTCCTACTCGTGAGGGTGAACGTGTAGGCAATTGGGCTAGCGGTTGCATTGGCAGGGACGACGACCGCCTCAGAGAGCGACGCTCCTGTACATGAGGGGCCGCTTCCGAGTCCTGCAATCGCAGGGCTGACCTTGAGTGAGCAGGTGGCGGGAGCAGCCAAGTTGGCGGTGAGCGTGATCGATCCACCGGCCGTCAGCAACGTGGCCGACGAAGGGGCAAAGTTCGAGATCAACGGCACAACAGGACCCGTTGCCGAAGCTTGCATCGGGAGTGCGGCACTCCCCGCCACCGCAGTGACCAATGACGCAACGACGGCTAGAAGTCGGAAGTTACGATTATTCACTCCATCAGAGTACCGAGGGATGCTGCACGCAGATACGCAGGACGGAAAATTTTGTTGCACCGATTCGTCCATCAGCCACGCTGATCTTTCCGTCACATGCAAAGTCCGCAGCAGCACCCCTCGTCCCCACGACCTCTCGACCTCTCGACCTCCCAAACATTCAAGAGATCCAATATCCCAGCGCTTCAAAAATCTGTTCCTTTGCTAGGTTGACCTTTCGCTGAGGCTGAGGAGGCATAACGATGGAGCAGATCACGATCGGATCTACCGGTGTCCTTTGCTCGCAGCTGGCATTCGGCTGCGCAGGAGCATTCCACCTCCCTCGAGCCTCAGATCGCTCAGCGCTCCTCGATGCAGCCGTAGATGCGGGGTTCACCCACCTCGACGTCGCTCCGATGTACGGCATGGGTCGAGCAGAGGTGGAGCTCGCTCCCCTCCTCCGTCGTCACGGCGATCGGCTTAGTCTGACCACGAAGTTTGGCATTAGGACGTCGCCGGTCGGCAGCGTGGCTGGCCGAATCCAAGGACCCGTCCGACGGTTGCTGGCCGCTCGACCGCAGGTAAATGATGGGCTGCAGCGTTCCGGTGCGGGGCCTACCGCCGGCGCCGCCGGTCGACTTCTCTACCGAGGCGACGCTTACCTTCCTGAGCAGGCTCGAGCCAGCCTGGGACGCAGCCTGTCCCGCCTCGGTCGAGGGACCATTGATCTCTTCATCCTGCACGACCCTTCGGCTGAACAGGTGCAAGCGGCAGCACGCGCCGGAACCTTCGCCATGCTCGATGACGAGATCGCTGCCGGTCGGATTCGCAATTGGGGCATTGCCCTCCACGAGCCCGGTGATCTAGGACAATGGGCCGGCGACACTGTTCCTTTCCTTCAGTTCCGCGATGACGTGCTCCATCCGGCGGATCGTGCTATCCCTGCCGGTGTCGGGACTGCTACCTACGGTGTCCTCGCTGCTGCGCTCCCCTTACTCCTCCATCACCTCAGCACCTCGCCAGCGATCCGGATGCGCTGGATCGACGAGCTCGGGATCGAGGACACCGGACCGCGTTCGCTCGCGTCAGTTCTGCTTCGTGAGGCTGTGCGGAGGAACCCATTTGGCCCGGTGCTCTTCACCACCACCAAGCCCCATCGACTCGCTGAGGCGGCTGATGCTGTGACTCACAGCGCACCTGCTGGAGAATCCGATCGGCTGATGGCAATGGTGGCTGAGGCTCGAGCCGCCCAATCGCACTCATGATCGAGGATCTCTCAGCCGCCTCGGGCACAATGATTCGGCGGGGCACGGTGGCCGTAATCGGGACTGGGCCAGCGGGTGTGACGCTTGCGCTCGAGCTGGCTCGACGGGGAGTCGACGTCCTGATCGTCGAAAGCGGGGGTCTTTCCGAGGACGCCGCTCACCAAGACCTCGTCGCTGCTGGCGAATTTGATCCGAACAGCCACGCTCCGCTGACAATGACCCATCTTCGTCAGGTCGGTGGGACATCAAACATCTGGGGCGGACGAAGCATTCCATTCGATCCACTCGACTTCGAGGCCCGAGAGGTAATCGGCGGAGCTCGGTGGCCGATCAGTTACGAGGAGATCGCTCCCTACATCCCCGCTGCCTGCCAATGGTTGGACTGCGGACGACCGGTATTCTCCGCCAGCGAGGTGCCGACGATGCCTACCACCATGTTCTCCGGACTGGCGGATGATGAAGTGAGCACCTCAACGCTTGAACGATGGTCGCTTCCACTCAGCATGAAGCAGAGCTACCTTGCCGACCTTGGGAAACATCCCCGGATTCGACTCGTGACCGGGTTGACCTGCACCGAGATCGAGACTGATCCCGAGTCATGCCGGGCCACCGGCCTGCAGTGCCGGAACCTCGTGGGCGGCGAGGCTCGCATAGAGGCCGAGCTGTTCGTGATCGCAGCCGGTGGGATCGAGAGCACCCGCCTGCTCCTCTCCTCCACTGGACCTCAGGGTGGAGCCCTCGGCAACGAGTCCGGCCAACTCGGCCGCTGGTATCAGGCCCACGTCCAAGGCGTAGCGTCCGATATCCACTTCATAAGACCGCCAGGGGATGCGATCGACTACGTGAGGGACGTTGACGGCAGTTACGTGCGCCGACGCTTCGCCTTCACCCCGGAGTTCCAGCGCGCACAGGGTCTCCCCAACATCGTGGCCTGGGTGGACAACCCTGAGGTCGCCGATGCCCGTCATGGTTGTGGCGAACTCTCGACGGTCTACCTCGCCCTCAAGTCCCCGCTGGGACCCATGGTCGCCGGCGAGGCTCAGCGTCTCTCTATCACCGGGACGTTTATCCCCGGGACGCCCTATGGCGGGGCCGAGGCCTCGTCCCCGGCTCAACACCTCCGCAACATCGCTCGACATCCCATCAGGACGGCTCGGTTCATGGCCGGCTTTGGATCGATGCGCCTCCTGACGAGAGGCCGCAAGGCTCCGGGGTTCATGGTTCACAACGACCATGAGGTGTACCCCTTTGAATACCACGGTGAGCAGCGGCCCAACTCTGACAGCAGGATTTGGCTCACCGAGCAACGAGATGCCCTGGGGATGCGACGCGTCGGCATCGATCTGCGCTTCACTGACGACGACGTTGAGGGTGTAGTCCGCGCGCACGAGCACTGGGATAACTATCTCCAAGCGAATCGGATCGGGCGTCTTGTCTACGTCGACGATGACCCACGAACTGCCGTCCGTCGTCGCCTCGGGGGGGGCTTCCATCAGGTCGGCAGTACAAGAATGTCAGCCTCGGCTGCCGACGGCGTCGTCAACGCCGATCTCAAGGTTCACAGCACCGACAATGTCTTCGTCGCCAGCAGTTCTACCTTTGTCACGTCCAGCCATGCCAACCCAACACTCATGATCGCTGCCTTCGCCGTGCGACTCGCCGAACACCTCGCGACCAAGGTGGTTCCTCCACGATCTCGGTGAGCGCAGCCCTCCCGATCACCCAAGAATGATGAATCGAACCAAGGCAACGACAACCAACAGTGTCGAGAATGCTGCGGTGGCGATCAAGAGTCGAGTCCGTCCCGTGATGTCTGCGGCTGCAGCTGCAGCCACAGCGCCACCTCCGCAGAGTACGGCGGCAATTGCGCTCAGCAGTCGGAAGGTCATTGATCACCCTTCCACTGCACTCGCCCGGCCAAGATCCCAAGTGCTAATAATCCCGCGCTGACAGCTGCTCGATCCGGGGTGTACCAATCCACGATCAGCAGGGTCGTGCTGACGAGGACATTGAGTGCCAACCCTCCGGCAATCACGATCGAGATGGCAAGGTCGAACCTCTGCCGTGGCAGCCAAGCGAGGCCAGCGAGTCCCGAGAGCCAAACCAGCACGATTGCGGCCACGAGGTTGCGAAGTGCAACCGAGATCGGGAGCGCGTGGCTAATCAAACCGATCGTCGCTAGCAATCCCGCACTTCTAAGAAGTTGACGAGGTCGCTGGTCTCTCCCGCGGACGACATGTTTCATCTCGCGCCCCTCATGATCCACCGCCTGAGAACGCGCTCGGTGGTGGGTTCCATTTGGGATCGAAACTCATGACCTTGATCCCCGGGCGATCAACAACCATGCGGCCATGGAGATCCTTCTCGAGGAAGGTCAGCACCGGCTTGTCCCACCCATCCTTGAAGCCATGCGAATGGACATTGTGCATGGCTGCCTCCGGCGTCCAGATGGCGATCTGCGGTCGGAATTGCGCAGACTGCTCATACATCTCTCGGGTGGCATCCCACCCAGCGGGACCAGCGGGGTAGGTGAAGTAGCTCATGAACCGACTGGTGTCCGTGCCAAGGCCCGTGAAGTTCACCGGCATGGCGGTCCCGAACAACAGAATCCTCGCCTGGGGCGGCATCGTCCGATAGACACCCTCCATCACCGCGAGCTGACCCGCACTAATCCGCTCGAACTCCTCGTTTCCATAGCGAGCGACCTCGGTCAGCATGCTGAGGCCGAAAAGTGACAGGCTTAGTAGCACGATCATCGCGATCCGCGGGCGGAAGCGCAGGACCATCAGAGCGATGAGCGCTGAGGTGAACGGCAGAGCGAAGAAGAATGCTCGCAGCAGCGCCTCGCCGCCGTACCCGGTCGTGAGCAGGAAGACAAACGGGATCAGTGCCAAGAGTCCGAGCACCCTGACGGACCGTTGATCGCGACCACGCCACACTGACAATCCAGCAAGGACAATAAAGACCAACGACAGCCCCACACGCGAGTAGGCGACCATCTGCGCCAGGCCGGCGTGCTGGAGCCGGTTGGTCAAGTTCTGGGCCACAATCCCACTTACCCCTGAGGATTGACCGCCCTGCTTACGTACGCCTAAGAGCCGGCCGATGTTCCCTTGCCAGAAGTACAAGCCGCCGACGGAGAGCCAGGTAAGCACTGCTGCGCCCGTGGCCACCGGAAAGGCACGCAGACTGGTCGTACCAGTAAGGGCCAGCATCAGCACCAACGCCAGGAGCATCAGCGGAGAGAGCTGGTGTGACAACACGACGGCAACCATCATGAGGGTGACGAGGAACACCACGGGCGCAGGCGTGCGGCGCGCCTTCCACCACTCCGCCACCCGAAGGATGCTCACGCCGTTCCCCTGAGCAGCATGGAGCACCACAGCAATGATCGTCATGGTGATGAAGTAATCGAGCGCCTGAGGTGAAAAGTAGTCCTGGGCGATCCAGTTACCGACGACGAACAGCAGAAGAGCTGCCGCTCGCTCACGAGCTGGCGTGATGAACGCCCGCAGGATGGAGTGGACAGGAAGCAAGATGACCATGGCGAACAGCCAAGGCGTAATGCGGATTACTCCGAGGAGTGCCGGAGGACCAGCTGTTCCCGAGAGTGTGGCACCGAGGCCGAATGCGCCGAACCAGGTCAGCCGGTTCTGGACTTGAACCGAGTGGTGGCCAGTTCGCCAGATGTACTCGATAAAACCCACATGGTTATAGGCCTCAAAGAAGCGAGGTGCCGACTCGAGGATCATCGGTGTTGCATGGACAACTGCAATCAACAGCAGCAGGGAGGCGACAGCCAGACGCCAGAACCACCGGCCATCGGTCGGGACTCGATAGACGGTCACGACTGCACCTGCGCAGATCAGGCCCAACGCCGCCCAGCTCAGTGGAGTGAATGCACCAGCAAAACCGAGGCCATCAACGTTGGCGATCTTGATGGTCGTCAGCGAGATCAGCCAGGAGATGAGACCCGCACCGAGGAGCACTGAGGCGATGACGGGGGATCGATCTTCGTCCACCTCGTGCACGGTGACATCAACGATGTCGGTGACCGTCATCAGTCGGTTGAACCTCACTTGGACCTAGAAAGCCTGGCTCCAACTTCAGTCGGAGCACCTTGGTTGGTCATCTTCCCACAAGGTCATCGGGTGCCGGCATCATCAGATGCTCACCCACCATCCACGGTGATCAACTCCCCTTGGGATAGAGCGAATACTTCAACAATTGTCGATTATCCCAATCCCGCAGCGCGACCTTCCAACCAATCAAGAAATGACTGATCCACGGGAAGGCTTGTAAAGTCACTGAATGTCGTTGCGAGCCGTTCATCTGTACCGGAAACTTTCGGAACCAGACCAGGTTGATCCCAATTCCCGAAGGATTCGACAGTGAGCACACGGACAACGTTTCCTGACTTCCTGGTCATCGGGGCCATGAAGGCAGGCACAACCGCCCTTCACGATCACCTAGCCCAACATCCAGAGCTCTTCCTTTCCAAGAAGAAGGAGCCGCAATACTTTTCCTCCCCATCCGAAGGCGTCCTTCCCTCATGGGTCTTGTCGACCGATGTCGAATCACAGCATCGGATGGTGACGCACCGCGATCAATACCAGCAGCTCTTCGCTCACCGTGGAGATCGCCTCGCAGGTGAATCGAGCGTCTTGTACCTCAACGACCCACCCGCTGCGGCCCGGGCGGCAGCAGCCAACCCCAACATGAAGATCATCGCAGTGCTCCGAGAACCCGCTGCCCGGGCCTTCTCCGCATGGAGCTTTCTGGTCCGTTTGGGTCATGAGGACCTCGACTTCGAGGCTGCACTCGGCGCGGAGTCAGAGCGCGTCATGGGGCCTGGATTCCACTATGTAGGGATGGGTGGCTACTCCAGTGCACTCGAGCCGTGGATCGAAGCCTTCGGCCGTGATCAGGTGCTTGCAATCGAGTTCAGTGAGTTCGCCCGGAACACCCCGGAGGCTATGAACCAGATTTGCCGATTCCTCGGCGTGGACCCGACGCTCTTGCCTGATGTCGTTCAGATGCGCAACACCGGAGGACAGATCCCAACCGGCCGCTTTCAACGCTGGTTCGTGAGACGAGCACGGATCATCGTCTCTGATCGCATTCCTTCCCGGATTGCCCATCCCATCAACGTCATTTGGCAGCGGTTGTTCATGAAGGATGTGGAACCGATGACCGAAGCGGTGGCCGAAGACATCAGAACACGGCTCATCGGCGAGACTGAGCGCCTTGAGCAGCTGCTTGGCTGGGACCTCTCGAGTTGGAAGCCAGTCTCGGCAGGAGGTCATGCCAGCGAGACCGATAAAGGCGAGGACCTGAACTGATTCCTCGGTCTCCTAGAAGGTGGAGGGCATCGTCAGATCGAACCGCCTCCGACCACCAATCTCTGATCGCTCAGCGAATCAGGCGTCATTGGTGGCGGTAGACCCGACGAGGCCTGCAAGCATCGGTCGTGACGCGATTGCAATGAGCTCAATGACGGCGGCGAGGATCACGGCGATTCCAATCAACGTGATGCTGTGGGCCCTCGCTGCGAGGACCGCCCCACCGACGACTCCCACGGAGTAGACCGTCTGCCCGCCAGCGACTCGCCAGTAGCGCTGTTGGATGCGTCGCCCAGCGAGCGCCACCCCAACAAGGAGGCGAATAGCGAAGGCCACGAAGAGGAGCCGCATCAGGGGCAGGGCGGGGGCATAGCGCGACCCAAAGATCGCCAAGATTAGTGGGGATAGAGCCATCGCCACGACACTCCCCGCGAGCATCAGCGGAATGATCGATCGACCATGCCGCACGGCACGTTGGACATCGAAGCCCCGTTCCGTGGCAGTCACGACCATGGCGTTAGAGAGCCACGTGCTGGTCATGTCGGAGGCGGTGTAGACGGTCCAGCAGACATAGACCAGACCAGCGAATGCCCCACCAACGACCAGGGTGGCCACGATTGGGACGCCGGCGATAGAGAATACGACGACGAACGAGTTCCAGTACTCGGCGAGGACATGTCGAGGAGTGACCTTCATCGTCGCCGCCTCGATGGGCGAGGCGCCAGCCAATGCTCGATCGGCGACAAGCGCCACCGCCGGGACGACAAAGAGCAGGGGGAACAACCATGCTCCGGCGATCCCTAGTGCGTAGCCACCAAATGCCACAAGGAGCAGGAGCTTGGCCATCCCGAAGCCCACATTGCTGATGAAGAGCACGCGGGTCTTACGCAGGCTGAGCAGGATCGAGTCTTGGAGTGAGAAGAACGACCAAACTGACGCCGCGGCGGGGATCAGCAACCAGAGCAGTGGCACTGAGAGGCGGCTGAGGTGGCACAACCCCACCACCAGGCCCATCACTGCACCGAATCCCATCGTGGCCGCACTCGCAACCCAGAGCAGGCGTCGTGGGTTCTCGTGCACCGGGAGCACTCGGAGCAAGACTGCATAGAGCCCGCCCGCTGCGGCAGTACCGATACCGCTGACCATCGAGATGGTGGACCCGGTCACACCGACCTGAGCCGGCGAATACAGACGCGCTGCGACAACCCAGAAGACAAAGCCAAGGATTGATGCAGTGAAGCTGGCGATCACCGCCGGACCGAACAGGCGAAGCAGCGAACTGTTGCGATCAGATTCAGCCATGGGACCTTGACTCATCCCGAGATGCTCCGAAGTCCGTCTGTCGGCCTACCGGGCAAGGGATCACAGCGGGAACCATACCTTCGACGACGACCAGGATCGAGCCTCACGGCAAGCCCTAGATTGTGTTGATCTCTCAGTGGTCAGGATCAACTGACCTATCGCGTCGCTCGATGCGCACTCCGTGAAAGTCTGGGTCGGCGCGCCAGCGCTCGAGGTGGCCGATGTAATCGAGCAGGCTGCCCGAATACGTCAGGTTGCGAGCCGCTCGCGAGTCGATCCGCTGCTGCTCGCTGTTGTAAAAACTCGGTGTGCAGGCCTGGAAATAGCGGGCACCGCCGACGCCGACACGATGCAGGACCGAGAGCCACTCCTCTTCTGCCGACTCCTCCGCCTCGATCACGTCGATGTCCTGATCGATGCACGCCTCCATGATGGCGGCGACGTGTTTGGCCGACTCCGACAGCAGGTGCGAGAAGTTTGTCCCGAAGCCACCTTGAACCAAGCTGATCAGAAGCATGTTTGGGAAGCCACTGGCCAGCACTCCATGGAGGGTGTGGGCACCTTGCTCCCATCGCTCCGAGAGCGCCACCCCATCGACACCCCTGGGATCGAAGCCGAGGCGCTGGTGGAGGTCGGTGGTGACTTCGAACCCTGAGGCATAGATGATCAGGTCGACGGGATACTCAACTCCATCGACCACCACCCCCTTGGCAGTGATCTGATCGACGCCCCGACCATCGGTGTCCACGAGGTGGACATTTGGCAGATTGAACGACGGAAGGTAGTCGTCGTGGAAACATACGCGCTTGCAGTGCTTTCCCCAATAGGGCTTGAGCTTTGCTGCGGTCTCTGGATTCTCGACGATCTCATCGATCCGGTTGCGGATCGACTCCATTGCCTCAAAGTCGATGCGCTCGAGTTCGGCCGCCTCCTCCTTGGTGCTCACAGCGCTCTGGGTATCCACCCACATCAGCTCAGTCCACCCGTCGGAGACCATGTCGACCTCAGGCTGGGCTCCGGTCACTGCCAGCGTGAAGTTGATGATCCGCTCACGCTGCCAGCCAGACTCAAGGTTCGTGAACCACTCAACATCGGTATCTTGTTGATTTCGGACACCGACCGCTCCAGGCGTCCGCTGGAAGACGAAGAGTTCCTTGGCCACAGCTGCGATCTGGGGCACGACCTGCACGGCGGTCGCTCCGGTTCCGATCACCGCTACTCGCTTGTCGGCCAAGCGGTCCATCGGCTCGGTTGGCCCACCGCCGGTGAAGCCATAGTCCCAACGGCTCGTGTGGAACGCCTTTCCTTCGAAGTCCTCGATCCCAGGGATGCCTGGGAGCTTGGCCTTGTGGAGGATTCCGCCCGCGAGCACGAGAAACTGCGCCGATAACGTGTCATCCCGGCTTGTGGTGACGATCCAGCGCGATGCTGCCTCGTCCCAAGTCGCTCCGGTGACGTCGGTCTGGAAAAGCGCCTTGGGATAAAGGTTGAAGGTTCGGGCCAGAAGCTTCGAGTACTCAAAGATCTCTGAAGCACTGGCGTAGCGCTCCGAAGGCATAAAGCCGATTTCCTCGAGCAATGGGAGGTAGACATAGGACTCCACATCACACATGCAACCCGGATAGCGGTTCCAGTACCAAGTCCCCCCGAAGTCGCTGGCCTTTTCGATGATCCGGATATCCGTAATTCCATGCCGCTGAAGATCGATCGCCGTGAGCATCCCAGCGAAGCCACCCCCGACGATGATCGCTGTGACCTCGTCAGACAGTGGTGCTCGGGTAAAGCCGGGCTCAGCGAAGGGGTCACGATCGAGCTCCTCGCTCAACTCACCCCATTGAGCCATGCCATCAGTGCGGAGTCGCTTGTGCTGCTCCTCTTCGTAGCGAGACCTCAATTCCTCGATTGAGAGCCCTAACCCTGTGTCGTTCGATGCCATGATCTCCACCCTTCTGCCCACAGCAGTGCAAAAATCCTCTTCGTCTCCTGCGATCTTGTCACGCTCGTGCCATTCCCGTGGACGTCGATACAGCCCGATCGCCCCACTCGGGCGCAGTAGAGTTGACCACTGAGATTTCAGACCTTTCGGAGACATCCACTCGGCGGTCGGGGCAGTCGTGGCTGGTGATGGTGATTATCACCAATCAATCGAGCATCGGAGCATCTCGTCATTTCCTGGCAATCCGACCCCAGGATGCTCGACGGTGGCCACCGTGGGATACGGGGGCTTCAGACTCACCCGACACGGTCCGGGGGTCCTGACGTTCGGGATGCTCGTCATCATCTCCCGTGTCCTGTTCGTGTCGGTGGTAACTGCTCTGTTCACCAATGTCTTGGTGTCCGATCGTCTTGAAGGGACTCTCGGGAGACGTGGGGTGGCTGGCATGGCTGGCCGCGCCGTGGTGATCGAACTCGGGTCCGTTGGCCTCGCCGTGGTCAGTGACCTCCTGGGCGGAGCCACACGGGTGGTGGAAATCGGCCAAGACGGTTCAACTCGCTACCTTCACCAGGCTAGGACGCTCGAGGTGTCGGTCATCATCGCCGATGCCATCCAGCCTCAGAACCACCGGGAGGTCCATCTGAGCTATGCCGCTGCCGTCGCGATCCTGACCAGCAGCGAGCTGGCCAACTTCGATGTCGGCTTAGCTATAAGGGCTTACTCAGTGAACGATCTGAAAATATCACCAGTGGCTTTTCGGATCTTCGATCAGGACCTAGCTCGAATGACGGGGGGACTTCGGGTTCGAGCAGGTGCGATCAACCGGCTGCCATCGCCGCGCCTTAGTTCGTCGGAGCAGCCCTCGGTCTCGACGTGCTCAGCAGTTTTTCCGTCGACGAGGAGCTGTTCTTGGTTGGTCGGGTCATCGTGACTCCGGCCAGGGGATTGAGCGGACTGTCGATGAAGTTCTCTCCAGTCGCGTCCAGATGGTGATCCTCCGGAGCTCAGGTGCTGCCGAGGGGGCTCGAGCACCTGCCTCGCCGCACCACCCGATGTATTCCGGGAGGATGAGGCTTTCTTGGTCGGACCCCATGAGAAGCTTGAGGCCATCCCGAAGCGCGATCCAGCGTTGCCTTCAGTCACCTCTGTCGGTCACCGGGGTGACCACAAGGAGCATTCCCTCCGACGATTGACTCGTCGGCAATGGCGCGTTTTCGAGGGATCGCACACCGACACCACGATGGCGATCCTTCAGATATCCCTTCGTTGGGGCCCAGGGCGAGAGGGTCACGCATCCCGAATCCGTCGTGGATACCCTTCGCCCCCGGGGCGCCTGTGAGGCCTTGTCCGGTCGCCCCCTGCGCCTCAGGTATCCACGTGTGGTCAACCTGGCCTGATTCTGGGACCATCAGTCGTCCCCATTCACGGGTAGATCCACATACCCAGCCCGGTCATTGCGGAGGCCCGCTCCTCCCATTCTGCCTCCACGCCAATCGGCCCCTTGCCACCCACCGCCGTCTTTCGGATCCTGACCTATCACGCTCGGGCACTCATCACCCAGACCAGCAGAAATTTCTTTATGCAGGTCAACGGATGTTTCTATCCCTGACACCTCCGAACGAGGAGCCGGTCAACGGCCGCACCAATCACCCCACCACCGGTGGTCCCCCTCCTATGGGCCCCCTGGCGTCGACCCTGCAAACCCCCCAGCCTCCTTCCTCGCTCCACGAACCCGGACGGCACCGACCACGGCCGGCGGGCCACATCGGGGTACGTTGGGAGCCCCACTAGTCCATCAAAGGCTAAATGGCATACTGAAAACTCTAGTCAATGAAAAACGGCAATCCACCAGTATAAAAGGATTCTGAGTAGAGGCTGATATTTCATGAGAGATGAATCTATCGATTTGAGCCCCTTTTCATTAAAAAAATATACGCCGTAATTATAAGTACTATAAAATTCAAAATTATGGGAGACCTCCCCAAAGATTCATCTTTGTCATTTGGACAATTGAGTTTGAATATTGACCCAAGTCTGGCGATAGCCATCTGGAAAGGTCGGCGTCGACGGAACCCATGGGTCCG
>CAIUMH010000069.1 GCA_903900235.1 uncultured Actinomycetes bacterium | reverse complement strand
CGTCGGTCGCCGATGATGGTGATCGGGGGGTCGAGCTCCTCGACATCGAGGCGGATGCCTCGGTGCTCGGCGCTCGATCGGACCCGGTCGATGGACTCAACGATGGCGAGGTTGACCGGGACTGGATCGCTCGGGTCGCCGAGCTCGGATTCGAGGCGGGAGAGGTCGAGGAGGTCGTCGATGATCCGACTGACCCGGAAGGCCTCGTGGTGGATGCGCTCGGCGAGCCGGCTGGCCACGTCGCGGTCGCGCTCGTCCATCAGGGTCTCGGCCAAGAGGCCAAGGGCACCCATTGGAGTCTTGAGCTCGTGGCTGACGTTGGCGATGAAGTCGCGGCGGACATCGTCCAAGCGCCGGCGCTCGGAGATGTCATCGATGACGGCGATCACGCCCAGGGGTCGGCGGCCATCGTCGATGAGGGTGGCGTGCACGCCGAGGGTCCGCCGCGGTGGACCATAGAGGTCGAGGGTCTTTTCGGCCGATCCCTTGTCCCATGCCTCGGCGAGCAGGTCGGTCACGGCCTGGGCAGCAAGAGCGTCGCCGCCGCGGCTCTCCATCATCGCCGTGGCCACGGCATTGCGGTAGATCACCGAGCCCGACTCGTCGCACAGGACGAGGCCGAGGGGCAGCACGTCAAGCGATCGGCGCAGCCTGATGGCATCGGCGCTTGAACTGGTCACCGCCTCGGTGGCCGCTCCAGTCACCGTCTCGAGGTACGAGAGTGCTCCTTCGATGGTGTAGTCCTCCTCCTCGGGTCCGGCGCCGAGGCGGCTGCCGAGGGCCACGAGGCGCTGGGCGAGGCTGCGGTTGCCCATCCGTCGACCAATCATGATGCCGATCACGGCGCCCACGATGAGCACAGCTGCGCCGACGGCGCCACCAACAGGGACGGGCAACGAGCTCAAGGCTCCGAGAAGCGTGCTGGTCACGTCCCTCAGCATGGCAGATCGGGCGGCTCCGGCGGGCGGCGGCGACCGTTGGGGCTCGACCCCAAGGAGGAGACCTACATGGAAGCCCTGATCCTGGCCACACCGAGCGTCTTGCGACTCGCTGATGTCACGCTGAACCCGAAGCCAAGTGCCCTGCCCGGTTCTGGCACCCTGCAGCACCTCGCCAATGGCTTGGCCGGATGGGCGCTGGTGCTGTCGCTGGTGGCCATGGTGATCGGCGCGGTGACCTGGGCCCTCGGTGCCCACTCACAGAACATCCATGGGGCGGTCTCGGGTCGCCGGACCGTGATGGTGGCCGGTGGGGCCGCCCTGCTCATCGGAGCGGCTCCGATCCTGATCAACTTCTTCTTCCACACCGGAACTGGCCTCCACTGACATGCCCTCTCAAGTCTGCACGGGGGACCCCATCGCTGATGCCTTGTGCCAGACAGCCTCGGGGATCGGCTCGTCGGTCTTCGCTGCCGGCGCCACGTCGGCCCTCGATGCCACGAGCGCCTGGGTGGCCACCGGGGCATCGTGGTTCTTGGCTCAGGTGGGTGGAGCACTGGGCTCATCGACGGCCATCGACCTGTCGGCCCCGTGGTTCCTCGAGCGCTATCGCGCCATCGAGGCGCTGTTGGCGGTGGTGGCCCTTCCGGTGCTGCTGCTTGCCGTGATCGGGGCCGTGCTGCGCCAGGACCTCGGCCTGCTGATCCGGATGGTGCTGGTGCAGCTGCCCCTCGGGATGCTGCTCGCCGGCGCGGCGGTCGAGCTGACCACGCTCGGCCTCGGAGCCACCGATCAGCTGTGCCGGGCGGTGGCAGGGCCGACCGGCGCCGTGCTTCGCTCGCTCACGAGCCAGGTGGCCGCCGCCCTGGTCGGATCGAGCGTCACGGGCGGTTCGGCCACGCCCGCCTTCGTGCTCTTGTTGGCCGCCGCCGCCGTGGCACTCGCCGGCCTGGCCCTCTGGCTCGAGCTGGTGATCCGGGCTGCGGCCATCTACGTGGCGGTGGCCTTCTTGCCCCTGGTCCTCGTGACCATGGTGTGGCCGGCGCTGGCCTCCTGGAGTCGCCGACTGGCCGAGACCTTGGTTGCCCTCGTGCTGTCGAAGCTGGTGATCGTTGTCGTGCTCACCATGGCCGTCGGTGCCCTGGGCACCCGATCGGACCGCAGCTTCGCCACGGTGGTCAGTGGCCTCGCACTCTTGACCTTGGCGGCCTTCGCCCCCTTCAGCCTGCTGCGACTCCTTCCCCTGGCCGAGGCCGGTGCCGTCGCCCACCTTGAGGGCCTGCGCCAACGCGGGACACGGGCTGTGGCGGGGACTGCTGGCCGACGGGTGGTCGACGTGGCTCTGGCCGCTGCTGGGGGACCGGCCGCTCTGGGTCCGACCGTCCCGATGGTGCCCACCCCGAATGGACCGCCGGTGGGTGTCCGCTCGACCGCCAACCCCATCCCTGGCGATGGCCCCAATGGCCCCATAGGTCCGCCGCCCACCCGACCGGCTCCAGGGCCTGGGGGCTCCGGTGGATCAACCCCAACGAGCACGGGACCGGCCCCGACGGGTGCGAGTCCGACGATGGGGCCCGCGGGTCGATCGAGCGAGGGAGGGCCAGCGACGCTCGAGCCCACCGATGCTCGCGGCCCTCTCCCGACTCGGCCGGCCCCGTCATCGTCGATCCGAGAACCGATGGACAGCGGCCGCCTCCGATGGCCGCGCGATGACCCACCCGACGACCTCGACCCGGCACCGCTCCCGCCCCCATCGGCACCACCTTCGCGTCGACCACCGTCACTTGTGATCGGCCGCGATGCCACTGGCCCGGTCATCCGACCGGCTCGACCTGAGGACCACGGCGATGCCGGATCGAGAGCCTGAGCGGCACTACCGGCTTGGCCCACTTGAGCGCCGGGGCTACGTCGCCGGGTGGCGAGCGGGCCAGGTGGGCCTGGTCGCCACCACGGTGTGCCTGGCCGCGCTGGTGCTCGCGGTCTCCTCGGCCAGCCCAGCCGTGGTGGTGGCCGCACTGCTGGTCGTGGGAGGGGTGGTCGGCGCCACCGTTCCGCTGCGGGGTCGCTCGGCCGATGAGTGGATCCCGAGCCTTGCTGCCCACCTGCGACGCCGAGGCCAGCGGCGGATCCTCGACATCGACGTCATCGAGGCGACGATCGACGGAAGGTCCGTCGGGGTGGTGCGCCATCGCTCCGGGGCGCTCAGCTGCACCCTCGCCCTCGACTCGAGCGGGATCTCGCTCCTCGATCAGGCCACTCGGAACCGACGAGTCGAGGGGATGTCGGCCGCCCTCGGGGGACTCGCTCGCGAAGGCGGGTGCGTCGATCGGGTGGGCTGGTCAGCCTCGGCCCGTGCGATCTCGTCGGCCGGGCTGCTCGCCGACCTGCGCCGACGAGGCGAGCTCGGCACACCGGCCGCCTCCGCCTATCGCTCGGTCATCGAGGCCGTAGTCCCGGCCGCCGTCGAGCGCCAGATCCTGCTCTCGCTTCGCACCCCGGCCGGCCGAGGACCCACCGGGGAACCAGCGAGGATCCGAGCACTGCTCGAGGAGATGACCAACGTGGCCAGCGCCCTCACCGATGCCGGCCACCGACCGGCCAGGCCGCTCAACTCGACCGAGCTCGCCGAACAGCTCGGCCGACGAGGGGCACGCGCCGAAGGTGGCAGCCACCTCATCCTCGAGGCCGAGGCCCGCTTCGGAGCCCTGAGGGTCACCGACCGCTCGGTGGTGACCTGGTGGGTGGCCGAGTGGCCTCGCCACGATGTGACCGCCGAGCTGCTCGCCCCCTTGTTGCTGGCCGATCACCATCGGACCGTGGCGGTGGTGATGGAGCCGGTCCGGCCTTCGGCTGCCCTGCGTCGAGCCGCCGCCGCCAAGACCTCGCAGGTGGCCGACGCCGAGATCCGAAGACGAGCCGGCTTCCTCGCCGATCGATCTCAGCAACGTCGCGGCGCCCATGTGGCCGAGCGCGAGGCCGAGCTCGTCGATGGCCACGGCTCGTTACGCCTCGCCGGCTTCCTCGCCGTCGAGGTCGTCGAGGACGAGGATCTCGACGGTGTGGTCGCCGAGACCGAGCTCGCGGCGGCTCAGGCCCGGCTGGTCCTGCGCCGCCTCCAGGGTGACCACAGCCGGGGGCTGGTGGCGACCCTGCCGCTCTGCGGAGGGCTCCCATGAGGTGGCGCGACCCCACCGCTCCGGCCACGACGGCCGGCCACGAGACGACCACCCGACACGTCGGCGCCCTCTATCCATTGCTGCACGCCGTAGGCCACGGCGTCCCGGGCGTCGTGATCGGTACGGACCTGCTGGGCGGCCTCTTCACCTATGACCCGTTCAGCCTCTACGCCGCTGGTGCGCTGACCAACCCCAATGCCATCGTCTTCGGTCAGATCGGCCGAGGCAAGAGCTCGCTGGTCAAGACCTATGTCCTGCGCCAACTGGCCTTTGGCCGGCGGGCCTTCGTCCTCGACCCGAAGGGGGAGTACGGGGGCCTGGCCGAGGCGGTGGGAGCAACCACCTTGGCGATCGAGCCTGGAGGTCACCTCCGCCTCAATCCCCTCGATCTCGCCGAGGGGGTCGGCACCGATGGCCGGAGCCGTCGGCTCCATCTGCTCGAGGCGCTGCTCACCTCGAGCCTCGGTCGCCCACTCTCGCCGAGGGAGCGAGCGGCACTCGAGATGGCACTCGATGCGGCTGGGGCGTCGCCGACCATCCCCGCCGTGGCGGCCGGGCTGCTGTCGCCAGATCCGGCCGCCGCCTCGATCCTCCAGACGACGTTGGCCGAGCTGGCCGAGGACGGCAGGGACGTGGGTCTCGAGCTGCGCCGCCTGGTGGCCGGCGACCTCGCCGGCATGTTCGACGGCCCGACCACCGAGGGCTTGGCACTCGATGGGTCGCTCGTCGTGTTGGATCTCTCGGCCCTCTACGGTTCGCCGGCTCTCGGCCTTGTGATGGTGTGCGCCACGGCATGGCTTCAGAGCGTGGTGGCCTCGAGTGCCGCCTCGGGTCGCCAGGTCCTGCTGGTGGTCGACGAGGCCTGGGCCATCCTGCGCGACGTGAGCGTGGCCCGCTGGCTCCAGGCCTCCTGGAAGCTCTCGCGAGCCTGGGGGGTGGCCAACATGGCGGTGCTCCATCGGGTCTCGGATCTCGCGGCGGTGGGCGCGGAGGGCTCCGAACAGCGCCAGCTCGCCGCCGGGCTCCTGCTCGATTCGGAGACTCGCATCGTCTACGCCCAACCGCCGGGCGAGCTGGCCGCGGCGGCCGAGCTGTTGGACCTGACCGCAATCGAGACCGAGGTGGTGGGCCGGCTCGGTCGGGGCGTGGCGCTGTGGAAGGTGGGCAGCCACGCCTCCTTGGTCCGTCACCAGCTCGGTGCACTCGAGTGGGAGCTCATCGACACCGACCGGGCCATGGGCCGACGATGAGGGTGGGTCTGCTCCTCGTCGCCGGCCTGGTGCTGTTCCTCCTCACCCGCCCTCGGTCCCCTCGGATGACGGGCAGCCGCTTCGCGTCGCTGACCCAGCTGCGAACACTGCGCGCGGGCCGATCCGCATCAGGTCGACTGCCCTTGGGTTCGGCTGCGGTGGCTGGCTGGAACGGCATCCCTCTGGCGCTCTCGGCGCCTGCGGGCGAGTCGCTCCTCGTCCTCGGCCCGACTGGATCGGGCAAGACCACGTCGCTGATCATCCCTGCATTGCTGTCGTGGCCCGGGCCGGTGGTGGCCGCCAGTGTGAAGGACGACCTGGTCCGCTCGACGGCTGGCTGGCGCGCCCAGGTGGGCTCCGTCGGGATCCTGGCACCAGGCGGCGGAGGCACGGTGCACTATGACCCGGTGGCACGAGCCGGATCGTGGTCGGAGGCCACCCGGGTGGCCTCGGCCTTGGCTCTCGGGACGGCCGGCAGTCAGGCCAATGGTGAGATGGCCTTCTGGGGTCAGTTGGCAGCCAAGCTCCTTGCCGGTCTCCTGCTCGCTGCCCACCGCGCCGAAGGCGACGTGGGCCTGGTGGGCCGCTGGCTCGAGGAGCGGGCGATCGACGAGCCTCTCGGCTGGCTGGCCGAGAGGTGCGACGCCGCCGCCCGCCGGAGCCTGGTGGCCTCGTGGTCGAGGGAGGACCGACAACTGGGCTCGGTGCTGGCCACCGCCGAGACGGTGATCGACCCACTGCTCGCAGAGGCATCTGGAGAAGCACTCGACCCCGAACGCCTGCTGGCTGAGGACGGAACCCTCTACCTCTGCGCGCCGGCCCAAGAGCAGCGGCGCTTCGCCTCTCTCTTCGCCGCCACCACCGACGAGGTTCTCCGGGCGGCGTTTCTCCGGGCCGGCCAAGAGGGTGGCCGACTCCGATCACCGCTGCTGGTGGTCCTTGACGAGGCCGCGGCCATCGCCCCCCTGGCCGACCTCGATGTCCTCGCCGCAACCGGTGCCGGCCACGGCATCACCCTCGTCACCTGCTTCCAGGACCTCGCCCAGGTGACTGCTCGATGGGGAGAGCGCACCGGCACGTTGGTGAACAACCACCGGACGCGGGTGATCCTCGGAGGCCTGGCTGATCCGACGGCGGCCGAACTGGTGGTGGGCTTGGCTGGAGTGCGCCGAGATCGGATGGGCGGGGACTCCCCCGGTGTGCTCGAGCGACCGCTGGTGGCCGCCCATGAGTTGCGTCAGATGCCGTTGCGCTCAGGCCTGGTGATCTCCGGATCGGTGCCGGTTGCTCGACTTCGGCTTCGGCCATGGTGGCAGCATCGAGGCCTGGCGGAACGTGGACGAACGCGGTGAGTCCGAGCGTCCCTCTCGACGGTGGAACATCGACGCAGGGCGCAGAAGCCAACCAGTCACCTCCGTCGGAGGGCACCAGGAGCCAAGAGCCGCGTCTCTACTCCTCGTCGATGCGGACCGGCGTGGGATCTCGCAAACGACGCTTGGGGGAGTGCAACGTACGAGCTCGATGAGGCAATCGATGAATGACGGGCGAGGTTCACGACACTCCTCTTCGACGAGCAGTCTCGCTCGGGCGGGGTCGGTGAAGCCGACCTACGGCCCGACGAGGCTGCCATCAATGAGCTGCCAGCCCGTCGGCAGGGATGTCGGCGTACCCGAGATACCTCCGGAGACGACCTCACTGAGGTCGGCTCCTCTGAGTTTCGCCAGAGTGAGGTCCACCCCGGAGAGGTCCGCCCCGGAGAGGTCCGCACTCTCCAGGTTCGCTCCACCGAGGTTCGCACCCTTGAGGACGGCCCCGCTGAGGTTCGCCAACCTGAGGCTGGCACAGAGGACTGCACCACTGAGGTCCGCCCCGCTGAGGTTGGCCCCGCTGAGGTCGGCACGCTTGATCATCGAACCCCTGAGGACTGCGTACTGCAGATCAGCCCCGACGAGCGTTGCCCTCCGAAGATTCGCACCCCCGAGAAACGCTGCGCTGAGGATTGCATCGGTCAGGTCCGCACTCGCGAGATTCGACCGCGTGAGGTTGGCGATATTCAAGTTTGCGTGGCGCAGGTCCGCTCCGGCCAGATTCGCATGCTTGAGGTTCGCCCCCGGTGTGATGCAGTAGCCGTTGACGGTGGTCCCGGCACACCTTGCGGCACCGGCCTGAGTTTCCATGAGCGTCGCTCCCGAGGTTGTCGCGAGAACGATCATCAGGGCAGAAAGAAGGCGGCGCATTTCCCGTGGTTTAGTCGAAAAGCAAATGAGCTTGCCACCGCACCCGATGAGTGACGCCAGACAAGCAGCCGAGCAGCGCGGAGCCTCCGAGGAGATCGCAACGGTGCCCCGCGTGCCCACGCCACCTGAGTCGGACCTCGAGCACGACGCGCCGGCCGTCGACACCAGCGGCGCGCGTTGAGCGACGTGGTGATGGGTCGTGGACGGCGCACTGAGCATGGCGGAGAGAAGCGCTTGTCATTGATCGCCGGACATGGTCGTCGTAGCGCGGGTGGAGCGAAGACGCCGGCCGATTCCGGCCGCCATTGCTCATGGCATCCCCCGAGGCCCTCGGATCATCTCGGCACCGGGTCTTCGACCTGCTGCAGTGACCCGAGCCCCGCCCCGCAGGTAAGCGAGGTCTCGCTCACCTCGTGATGCTGCTCACCTTCCAAGGCCATCAGGGGCGCTCGAGGGTCAGTCCGAATTGAGCATCTTGAAGAGGAGGGCGAAGAAGGAGACGCCTGTCACCATCAGTGTCGACAGGATCCCGATGAACACGATAGGCATCGAAGCGGCAGGGAAGAATCCGAATGCAGTGATGCACCCGATGATGGCGATCGTGAATCCCACCACGATGATCGACCACCGATGCGACATGTGCTCACGGGCAGTGATCGTCCCATGGGCCAGACGGCCAGCACCGTTGAGGTGGATCAAGACGGTGACCAGATCGGCGATCCTCCAGGCCAGCGTCAGGTGCTCATTGAGCACAATGATCAAGACAGTCACCGCCAGCGACATGAACAAGGCCGAGAAGCCAGCGTTCAGGATATGGAAATTGGCCTCCGACTCCTGAAGGACCTGGTGCTCCTCGCTGGCTGATCTGGATCCGGGATCGATCGCAAGGCCAGAAGGGACGAGCCCCCGCTCCGTTGCCAGCAAGTGAGTCAACCGGCGGAGTTCTCTTCCTACATCGATCCCGAGGACCGAGGTCAGGACCAGGACCACTGCTGTTGTGGCGAACCCGAGCAAGACTGCGATCTGCGCGCCGTAGACGACGTCATTCGAGATCACTCAAGCAGCCTGCCATAGCTATCGGACACCAACGTGGACGCAGGCCGTTCGATGTCACCACTTCTGAGTACGCCTGAGTCCCGGACACGTCGCCGCCCCGGCCACGTTTCGAGATGTGTAGTCGTGGCGAGCTCAGACCGGGGCACCCGGGACCACCAGGGGCCATGGCAGGAGGCGCTCAAGGGCGAGGCCGATATCGAGCAGCACCTGCTCGGCGTGGTGGCGGCCGATCACCTGCAATGACACCGGCAGGCCACGGACGAGGCCGGCGGGCAGGGCGATGGCCGGGTTGCCGGTGGTGTTGGCCGGGATGGTCAGCGCCCCATTGTTTGACAGGGCCCGGCCAAGACCGTGCTCGGCGATCAGGTCGACGCCGTCGACGACGGTGCGCATCGGACCCGCAGCGGCGAAGGCCACGTCAGGATTGGTGGCGCAGATGATGACGTCGGCGCCAGCGAATGCGGTTGCCATGGCAGTCACCGAGGCGTGACGGAACCGCTCCACCGTGAGCAGCGTCTCGAGGCTGAAGCGCTCGTGGGCCAGCCGGGCACCGAAGCCCATCTCTGGGCCGAGCAGCTCGGCGCAGTCGGGATAGCGGTCACCGAGGTCACCGAGGACAGAGGCCGATGAGACCATGGACCACTCGAGGCCGCCGGCGGGCATCGCTACGTCGAGGCTCACCGGGGTCATCCCCGTGGCCTCGATCAACTGGGCCGCCACCTCGGCGAGCTGGGCGGCGACGTCCTCGGCCACGATGGCCACGCCGAGATCGATCGACACCGCAGCTCGCAGACCCCTCAGGTCGGTGCTGCCAAGGTCGGCGAGGAACGACCGGCCATGGGCGGGAAGGCTGAACGGGTCCCGCTCATCTGGGCCAGACGCCACATCGAGGAACAGCGCGGTATCGCGCACCGAGCGGCTCAGACAACCCCAGCACGAGGTGAAGGGCTCGAAGGCGGCCTCGGTCATCTTCGGGATGCGGCCGAACGAGGGCTTGAGTCCCACGAGGCCACTGAAGCCGGCCGGGATGCGAATCGATCCGCCACCATCGGAGCCCGAGGCCAGCGGGAGGAGGCCACCGGCCACCGCAGCCGCTGTGCCGCCCGAGGAGCCACCCGGAGTGGCCGTGTCGTCCCACGGATTGGTGGTGGTCCCATGCAGACGGGTGGAGGTGAAGTTCACGCTGCCGAACTCGCTCGAGGTGGTCTGTGCCAACAGCACCGCCCCGGCGTCGCGCAGCCGGGCGTTGAGGGGGGAGTCGCCTTGAGCGATCTCGCCATCGAGGGCGAGGGATGCCTCATTGGCCGGCCATCCGGCCACGTGGTCGAGCTCCTTGATTCCGATCGGCAGGCCTCCGAGGGCCAGGGAGGGATCGGCCCGGTGGGCCGCCTCGAGGGCCTCATCAGCGGCGAGGTGGCTGATGGCATTGAGCGAAGAGGCCTCGATGGCGGCGATGGAGGCAGCCGTGGCCTCCACGGAGGTGAGCTCGCCGGCCCGAAGGGCCTCGAGGAGGGAGGTTGCATCGCCGAGCCAGGGTTCGTTCATCTTGTCAACCTACCCACCGATGCCCTCGGCCGTCGTAGAGCCGCTCGGTAGGCTCGGTAGGCTCGGTTGGGTGGACGACCTCACACTCTCGATCGATGTCGGCGCCACCAGCACGAAGGCGGCCCTGATCACCGCTGACGGCCTGATCGCCTCGTCGATCGCCCGGCGCAAGACCCGCTATCCCCTGGAGCCCGTGGGTCTGGTCGGCACCATCGTGTCCCTGGCCGACTCGATCGGGTCACCCGAGCGAGTGACCGTGGGCTTCCCGGGTCTGGTGCGCTCGGGTGTGGTGATCAGCCCGGCCAATCTGGCGCGCACGGCCGGCCCGGGGACTCCAGTCGACGATGACCTTGCGGCCCTCTGGAACGGCTTCGATCTCGCCGGAGCACTTCGCGAAGCCCTCGGCCTCGAGGTGCGGGTCGCCAACGATGCCGACGTGGCCGCGCTGGCCTGTGCCAGCGGCACGGGGGTGGAGCTCACCGTCACGTTGGGATCAGGGGTAGGGACCGGTCTGGTGGTTGACGGGCGGCTGGTGCCCCACCTCGAGCTCTCCGAGCTCAGCCTCGAGGGGGCGGCATCGCTTGACAATCTGGTGGGCGAGCGCGCCCGGAAGGATCTTGAGCCCACCGAGTGGGATCGTCGAGTGGTGGCCGTCATCGAGTTGCTCGATCGGATCATCCGGTTCGATCGCTGCACGGTCGCTGGTGGCAATGCCCGTCGACTCCACCGTGACCGGTTGGGTCGACTCCTCGAACGGGTCTGGGTGACGGTGGAGGATGTCGGACTGACGGGCGGCCCGCGGCTCTACGACTGACGGTGGCCCTAGAACTGACTGTGGCCCTAGAACTGACTGTGGATCAGTGCAGAACGAAGACGGGTGGCTGACCAGCCAACGCAGGGCTCAGTCGCGCTGGGCACAGGCGATGGCTGAGCCGACGAGGACCCTCGCGGCAATCGCTAGGCAGCCTTCGTCGATGGCGAAGCCCGGGTTGTGATGCATGCCTGAGGTGCCGTCGGAGCGAGCCGCCCCGACAAAGAAGTAGCAGCCGGGAATCTGCTCGAGGAACAGTGACATATCGTCCGACGGGCTGATCGGTGGCATCGTGAACACGCCACCGCCGACCACCTCGGCGGCCGACGCACGGACGATCTCGGTGACCTCGGCGTCATTGCGCACCGCCGGAGCGGTGTCGTCGAAGTGGACGACGAAGGTGCAGCCGGTCTCCGCGGTGAGGTCGAGCATCAAGACGTCGAGACGAGCGAGGGCAGCATTGGTCTGCTCCGGGGTGAAGGTGCGCAGGGTGCCCTTGAGCACGGCGTGGGCCGGAATGACGTTCCCGGCCGTGCCGGCGTGGAGCACACCGGCGGTGCAGGCACAGTGGACTCCCTCATAGGTCAAGTCGGCGGCCACCTCGCCGAGGCGCTGGGCAAGCAGGGCGGCGGCGAGCAGCGGGTTGGCACCGGCGGTGTACGCGGCGCCGTGGCCTCCGACGCCCTCGATCTCCACACGAAGCGCCCGCACCTCGGCCATGGCGATGCCGGACCGGACGCCGATCATGCCGGTCGGGAACACCGATCCCACGTGGCAGCCCACCACGCGTTCGATGCCGAGACCGTCGAGCAGCCCTCCCTCGATCATGGCAGCAGCACCCCCGAGGGCCTCTTCGGCGGGCTGGAACACGATGATGTGGCGACCCGGCAGGTCATCGGCACGTGCGGCGAGAGCGCTCGATGCCCCAAGCAGTTGGGCGACGTGGGCATCGTGGCCGCAGGCATGCATGAGACCCTCATGCTCGGAGGCGAACTCGATGTCCGCAGTCTCCTCGATGGGCAGCGCATCGATATCGGCGCGGAGCATGACTGTCCGTCCTGGCTTGCCCCCCTCGATGGCCCAGGCCGACCCCGTCGGCGTAGGACAGGCGAGCCGCTCGGCGCCGAGGCCCACCATGTGTTCCTCGATGACGCCGGTGGTGCGGGTCTCGGCAAAACCGAGCTCAGGGTGACGGTGGAGGTCGCGGCGGACCTCGATCATCCGATCACCCTCCAAGCCGATGAGCTCGGCGATGTCCTCGGTGGTGGGAGCAGCCATGGCCTGAGATTACGGCTCCATGGGCTCGACTGTCGGGTCGGACTCGACAGTCGTCGGCCGCGCGGGCCGGCGAGATGGCCGAGCGGCGGCGGCCGCTGCTCGACGGCCGGCTGCTCGGGCCTGGACCCTCGGGAGGCCCACGTTGACATAGAGGGCACTCAGGCTGGCCAGCACGACGATCACCAGCAGTGGTTCTGGAGAGAACCGGCTGGAGTTCGCCGGGTCGGCGAGGCCAGTGGCGAGGGCGAAGACCGAGAAGATCACCGTGCCAGCGATGGCCAGGCCTCGGCCCCGAGCGAGCCGGAAGGGCCGGTCCCGCTGCTCCTTGCGGCGCAGGATCACGAGCGATGCTGAAGCCAGCGCGTAGATCCCTGCTTCCAAGGTGGCTCCCACGGCCACCAGCAGGAGCCATTGACCAGTGGCGAAAATGAGCGCGGCAAGGATGGCCGAGGAGCCGGCGAGCACCAGCACTGCCACCCAGGGCACGGCGTTGAGGTTCAGTCGGGCCATCGTGCTCGGCAGGTTGCCCTCCCGGGCGGCGGCGTAGATGAAGCGTGAGGCCACGAGGAAGCCGCCATTGAAGGTGTTGAGCGCGGTGAGCACGGTGATGGCCAGCATCCACAGCTCGCCCACCGTGCCGAGCGCCGCCTTGCCGAGGAGGAGCTGGGGGTAGGCGCTGTGGTGGAGGGAGGCGAAGGGGACCAGGTGGGAGAGGCCGAGGAGGAACAGGGTGGAGCAGGCCCAGATGAGCAACGGGGCGAGGAACAGGGCTCGGGTGATCACCTTGGGGCCTCGGGCTTCCTCGGCGGTGGTGGTGACCCACTCGAAGGCGGCGAAGAGGAACAGGGCGAAGGCAATCGCCTGGATCCCCGACAGCGGCTTGGCTCCGAAGAGGTGGAGAGGGGTCCGGAAGGAGCCCCCGACGTGGAAGATGGCAATCACCGACACGATGGCCGTCGAGCTCAGCACCACATAGGTCACCACCGTCTGGACCCACCCGGCGAGGACCACCCCGCGCAGGTTCGCCGCGGTGGCCACGGCCAGCAGGACGACGATCCAGACATAGGCCAGGGCGGCGGGCTCATGGAGGACGTAGCGCACGGCGGCACCGATGAGGAAGGCGTCGGCGGCAATGACCAGCACGACGGTGGTCATGTAGGTGAAGGTGGCGGTGAGGGCGATACGGGTGCCGAGCGCCCGGCCGAGGTAGAGGCGGATGCCTGCCGCGGTGGGGTAGAGACCGTTGAGCTCGGAGAACACTCCGGCGACAAGGAACACCAGGCCAGCGCCGATCCCGATGGCCAGCCACCCGCTCGCGCCGGGGGCATAGGCCATGATCGACACCACGCCGAGATAGTCGATCGCAGCGAAGGCCAGACCGGCCGAGGTGGCGGTGGCGGTGGCGGTACCGACGCTGCGACGAAGGTGGACTTCGCCGGTCCCCGGCTGGCTCACGAGTCAGGCCAGATCACGTAGCTGATGGCGTCGAGTCGCATCACGTCCTCCTGGCTCCCCCGCACAGCGATCTCCCCGCGCAGGTACTTGGCCACAGGGTTGAGGTCGCCCCAGAACATGTCGCAGAAGGTCTCCGAATCTGTGGTCACCACGATGTCCGGCACGCCGTGGTGGCCGGCGGGGGTGCCGGTGATCTCCCCGGCCTCGACCACCATGGTGAAGGCGACGTCGGTGTCGGAGCAGATGAAGTGGAGGGTCCTCGTCCAATCTCGCTGCATCTTGCGCAGTCGGTCATTGGTGTTGCACGAGGCCGTGTAGTCCTCGAGCGCCTCGCTGAGCTCATCCCATGTGGCCATCGTCCACTCCTCCGCCGGTCGCTTGTGGCGACCCTATCGGAGCAGAACCGACGACCCGGGGGTGGCTGAGTGGGTGATGAGATGGCGACGACGTCGCTCCCTCGCCGAAACGCAATCGCCGCCAGGACGGTCCGGATCTCTCTCTGGGCGAGGACCTCAAGGACAGCGGCGGTGACCAACTCGCCCTGCGCCCGTCCCCCGTGTCGGCACCGCCAGTGGACCCGAGGGTGCCACGGCCACCTGCGGAACGCGAACCTCCGGCGGGCGGGAAGGTTCGAGGCCGTCGATGTCGCCGACCTCGCAGCTCAGCCGCTGGTGACGCGCAGCTCGTAGATGTAGGTCCAGCAGGCGATGTCGGGGCTGAAGATCCTGCCGAGGATCGCAGACCCAAAGGACCTGAGCTTCGACCGGTGCTTGTCGCTCGTGGCGCCTCGGTAGGCGGTGAGCTCCCACCCGTGGCGGTCGGCGAGCTCGGCGATCCCCGAGGGGAAGTAGTAGTTGATGTGATCGGCGTTCTCTCGAACCCGCTGGCGCACGTGGTCGAGGATGAGTCGGGCGCAGTAGGGGTTGGGGGTGGTGAGGACCAAAACTCCGCCGGGGTTGAGCACGGTGCGTGCGGCTTCGAGCATGGCGCCGGGCTCCTCGATGTGCTCGATGAGCTCTCCGGCGATCATGACGTCGTATCCGTCTCCGACGATGCTGGAGAGGTTCGGGTCGGTAACGCTAGCCAAGCGGATGTCGTATCCCTCCGCACTCAAGATGGTCACTCCATCTTGGTTGATGTCGAATGCCACGCACGATGATGCCGCCTCGGCGATCGCACGATGGGCTCGATTGAGGTTGGGCTTCCCGTCGCGGCGGGATCGCCCGACGGCGCCGCAGTTCAGGACTGATTTCCCCTCGGCCACCGAGACCAGGTAGCCGATCCTCGACGGCGCCGGAGCGCGGTGCGCAGCTCGCAGGACGGCCTCGCGCGCTGCAAGCACCTTGGGTGAGCCCGGCCAGGGATCTATGTCGCTCCAGTGCATCGAAAGAAACTGTACAGACAACCGAGGCGCAAAGGACCTGCTGGTGGAAATGGGGCGAAGCCATCCGTAGCCCACGTGGTCGGCGACGCCACACCAGGGGCCAGCTCGACTGATTCGTAGGAGCAGGTACCAAGGGTTCCGCGCGGCATCAGGAGACCTCCGAGCTCGCCGCCTCGCTGGACGCAGCGGCCGGGTTGAAGGCCACGTCGTCGGCCTAGTCGTGTCACCGATGGGTGGCGGCCACGGCGATGCCCGAGACCCGAGACCATGGGGTGCGTCACGGAGCTGACCCATGTGCGCCGATCTGCTGATCGGTGCGTTCGGGTTCAGGATCGCTCTCCCCG
>CAIUMH010000068.1 GCA_903900235.1 uncultured Actinomycetes bacterium | reverse complement strand
TCTCCCTGGCCGGACCCATCTATGCCGGCACCAACCAGATCCAGCGCAATGTGGTGGCCGAGCGCCTCCTTAAGATGCCGAGGTCGTAACCATGTTCTTCGCCCTCTCTGACGATCAGGTTGCGCTGCGCGATGGCGCGGCGGAGGTTCTGGCCGGCCTCTGCACTCCCGCCGACGTGCGGGCCGTCGTCGAGCATCCGGACGACCCCTCGGCTGGCCGAGCCATCGAGCGATGGGCCGCGCTGGCCGAGCTCGGTGCCACCGGGCTGCTGGCTCCCGAGGCCGACGGTGGACTCGACCTGGGCATGGTCGAGGTGACGGCGATCGTCTCCGCCGCGGGCAGGGTCGCCCTGCCTGAGCCGCTCGGCCTGCACGCCGGCGTCGCAGTACCCGGCCTCGTGGCGGTGGCCGACACCTCGATGATCGCTGCAGCTGCATCAGGAGAGCTCGTCATCGGCGTCGGCGGGATTGAGATTGACGCCGACGGACCCGTGATCGAGGCCACCGAGGGGTCGCTCACCGCTCGACGGGTGCCCCACGCCGACCGGTCCGGCGCCTTTCTGCTGGCGGCCGCCGATGACCAAGGCGCCACAGTGCACCTCGTCCCGGCCTCGAAGGTCACCATCGAGATGACACCCTCGCTCGCCGCCAGCCGCCGCCTCGGAGCGGTGACCTGGACGCCGTCGCCCGCGACCCTGGTGGCCTCGGGACCCGAGGCTGCCGCGCTCATCGACGACCTCGCCAACCGGCTCTGCGTGGTGGCTGCCGCCGAACTGTGCGGCCTCGCCGAGGGGATGCTCGAAATGACGGCCGCCTACACCTTGGATCGCCAACAGTTCGGCAAGCCCATCGGGAGCTTCCAATCGATCAAGCACCTCCTCGCCGACGTCCGCATCGCCCTTGAGTTCGCCCGTCCTTGCGTGCTGCGCGCCGCATGGGCCATCGACGCCGACGACTCACTCCAAGCCCATGACGCTGCGGTGGCCAAGGCACTCGCCTCCGACGTAGCCGTGCTCGCCGCGGCGACGTGCCTCCAGGTTCACGGTGGTATCGGGTACACGTGGGAACACGATCTGCACCTCTTCGGCTCACGGGCCAGAGCTCTCGCCGCCGAACACGGGAACGCTCCCGCCAGCCGGGCTCGGGCGCTCCGGCTCAGTCGCCACGCGTAGATCCTGAGGTTCAGCGGGTATAGAGCACCGCCACCACGCCCGGGGCGTGAACCCGACCCGACCGGGGAGTCCAGCCATGCTGAGCAGTCCAGCCGTGCTTGCTCAGCAGCGGATCGATGCCCATCGGCATCATGAGCCGACCGCGTGGCCCGCGGATCCGATACGTCGAAGGGCTGTAGGTGGAGTTTGTCGTTCCGAACACCCAGAGCCGGTGGGCCGAAGGCGGCAATTGATCGAGACCGGGGATAGCCCGTTGGCCCTTGATCGCACCCGTCGGCGTGCTCGACTCGACGGCCAGCACACGATCTGATGGGAACGTGACCCAGAACCCGACGGTGCGCCCCCGTGGATCGTTGCGATCGATATGGACCACGAAGGGACTCAGCCCTTCGAAGGCCCAGCCATAGGTGTTCCTGCCCTCCACCACTGACACATCGCCGGGGTGCAGGACGCCTCGGGCGACCATCGCTCGATGGAGCACTGCCAGATCCTGTGCCGGGTACCAGCTGCGCTGATGCCAGGCCAGGCCGGTGGTCGCCAGCCCGGCCGCACAGGCCAGCGCCACGGTGGCCGACCTCCGGGTGGCCGGAGCGATCCCGATCTTCGCCAGCCGGCCCGACAGTCGCAGCAGCCCGGCACCGAGCAGGACAGCAATGGCTGGGTAGAGCGCAAGGTCACTTCGGCCGGTGCCCAGTGGCACCGCACCACCGACCCAGGCCACCAGCGCCAGAATCATCGTCAGCGACGGTGCCAAGAGCGCCAGTGCAGGATCGCCATCCCGGCGACCACCAACGCTTCGGACGACAGGCCACACCAGCACAACGAACAGAACCAGGGCGAGGGCACCTGATGCGATCCAGAGGGTCTCGGCGGCATCGGAGATCACCAGGGTCATCGGGAACGGACCAGTTGGCAAGGGCGTCCCGACCAGCCCGTGGAGCAGGCCGGCGAACGTCAGGGCGATGGTGTGCGCCAGACCCGAACTGGAAAAAGGCGCCCCGACCAATCGGTGCGTGGCGATCCAGAACTCCGTGAGCGACGCGGGGATGTGCGAGGAGATCCACATCGTCTCGAGGCCACACGCCGCCGCCGTCGCGACGCCGAAGGCGAGCACCGAACGGAGCCACCGACGATCCCCGAAGGCGATGGCGATCAGAGCCGCCCAGGATCCCCCCACGACCACGAGGAGCGATGACGACATCAGGACCGCCAGGAGGCTGACCACGGCGAGCGAGGCAAGACTCGTCCCTGAGCGTCGGCGACGCACCAACTCGGCGACGCCGAGAACCGCCACGCCGAGCAGCAGGTCCGCTTCGTACTCCTTCACCCGTACCGAGTACTCGATGGCCGCCGGCGCCGCGGCGAGCAGTCCCGCCACACACAGGGCCACCCATCGCGGCATCTCGTAGCGGCGACTCAACCAGTAGCCAGCAGGCGCCGCCAACACCCCGAGGAGGAAGGGCAGGACTTTGGGCCAGGCATTCCCTGACGGCCCTGCGGAGATCCAGGCATCCTGGAGGAGCGTGTACCCGGGGGTAGTCACCACCATCTTCATCGCCGTGCCGATGCCGACCCGGGAGGGGAGCGCAAACCACGCGTCGTCATAGAAGAGCCCTGCGGACCCGAGTCCCGTGGCCCGAACGACGGCACCGACGACCGTGATGAGCGCAAGGACGAGGAGCGCCGCTCGACGATGCCCCGTCGGAGAGGACTCCTGCCTCGCGGCCGTGGTCGTCATGCTCGACAGTCTGCCCCACCACGGGACCGAGGAGCACCCAACTGCCCCTCTCACCGTCTCAGCGTCTCAGCGCCTCAGCGCCTCAGCGAGATGCCAGCCTTGCCCGCACAGCCATTGCCGCCCGCTCCCCCGAGGCCATCGCTCCCTGGATCGATGGCGTGGCCACATGGTCGCCGGCCAGCACCACGCCATCGACCTCGATCGGTGGACGCAGGGTGAGCGGGGGAGGCATCGAGGGAAGCGCTCGCTCGATGACCGAGACCGCCACCAGCTCCATCGACACGCTCGGCGCTCCGCTGATCTCCCCCAGACGAGCACGGACCGCCGCCTCGGTCTCGAGGTCCGCCACGGCTCCAAGCGCCGAGGCGGCGAAGAGTCGCCGGCCAGCAGGGGCATAGCCCGGCGCCACAGCCGTCATCTCCACCGCGTTCACCACGACGTCTCCCGACTGGTCTGCCACCAGCATCGGCCCTCCGCCGCCCGTCTCGGTCGTCGAGTACCACCACGTCGTCACGCCGAGGGAGCGACCCGACGGCCTCCCGAGCAGGGTGCCGGCCTCGGTACCGGCGGTGGCCAAGACCACCGCATCGGCCTCGAGTCGTCCTTCTGGCCCGATGACGTGGTCGGCCGCCACCGACACCACCGGCGTCGAACACAGAACCGACCCCTGCGGGAGGCTGGCCGCCATCTGCTCGGGGATCGCCGCCATCCCAGTGGCCGGGACCCCGGGAAGCCCGGAGACGAAGCTGCGCAGGAAGAGCGCCACGAGATGGCCGGAACTCTCGAGGCGATCCTCAAGGAGCACCCCGGCCAAGAACGGTCGCAACACGCCGTCGATCAGTGCCTTGTCGACGCCACGTCGCTCGAGCCACTGGTCGGCCGGCGCGTCCTGCTCGGCGAGGACACGGCGGACCCCACCGGCTCGGAGCCGAGCCAGCAGGAGGCCAAGCGCCAGCTGGCCTCGTCGGCCACCAGGCAGCGATCGCAGCGTCGAGATCGCCGTGCGGGGTTGGCGCAGCGGGTCGCGCAACTCGATGACCGACGCACCGTCGGACACACGGAGCCCGGGAGCGAAGCTGCACAGGTCGAGCTCGGCGAGGTCGAGAGCCCGACGGGCCTGCGGATAGGACGGGTTCAGTAGCTGGAAGCCCCGGTCGATGAGATAGCCGTCAATCTCATCGGTAGCAATCCGGCCGCCGACCCGGTCGCTGGCTTCTACGACGAGCGGTGTGATCCCCGCCGCCGCGAGCACCTGGGCGCAGCGCAGCCCGGCCGCACCCGCTCCCACCACGATGACCCGCTCACGATCCACGACCTCACGATATGGCTCGACGACGATGCACGAGCGGCCGTGAGTGTGGCAGGCTCGACCCTCGATCGAGCCGAGGGGATGCCATGAGCCGTGTACGTGATGCATTCGACCTGTCAGGGAAGGTCGCCGTCGTCACGGGCGCTGGATCGGGCCTCGGTCGATCGAGCGCCGAGCTGCTCGCCGAAGCGGGGGCGGCAGTGGTCTGCGGCGACCTCCTCGCCGACTCTTCCGAGACCACGGCAGCAGGGATCGTGGCTGCCGGAGGTGTCGCCCTTGGAGTCGCCGCCGATGTCAGCGATCGCGACGCTCATGCACACCTCGTCGAGCAGGCCATCAATCTCGGCGGCCACGTCGACATCTGGGTCAACTCCGCCGGAGTGATGCATGACGCCAAGATCCTCGACCTGCCTGAGGATGACCTCGACGACCTGATCACCGTCAACCTCAAGGGCACCCTCTTCGGCTGCCAGGCGGCCGGCCGGGCCATGATCGAGACCGGCGGGGGCTCCATCATCAATATGGCCTCGGCCGCCATGCTCGTGCCATCACCCGATGTGGGCGGCTATGCCATGACCAAGGCCGCCGTCGTCCAGCTCTCGAGGATCATGGCTCTCGAGACCGGCAAGCTCGGGATCAGGGTCAACGTGGTGGCCCCCGGCTACGTGCCGACCAAGATGGCAAGTCGCTACTTCCTCAATGAGGACGGGACCGAGAACCCTGAGCTCAAGGAGCTCGTCCTCGGTGCCATCGCCAAGGCCGCTCCCCTTCGTCGCGTCGGCAACGTCGACGATGTGGGCTTCGCTGTGCTCTACCTGGCATCTCCGGCCTCGAGCTATGTCACCGGGCAGATCCTGTCACCCAACGGTGGCGTGGCGATGCACTGATCGTCGGTCGGAAAATGCATCTGACGGTGCGTCAGATTGGGCGCTACGCTCCAGAACATGGCTGACTTCCCGAAGATTATCTCCGTCGACGATCACATCGTCGAGCCCGCCGACCTGTGGTCAAGTCGGCTCCCCGAGAAGTACAAGGAGCTGGGCCCGACCATCGTGCGCAAGCCCATGCCCAAGGTCGAGTTCGTGGGAGGGAACCTCAAGATCAAGGAGGGTTCCGAGAGCGTCATGGCTGACTGGTGGATCTACGAGAAGCTCCAGCGACCCCTCCTGCGGGTGGACTCGGCCGTCGGCGTGCCGCGTGACGAAGTCACGATGACCGGCGTCACCTACGAGGACATGCGCCCTGGCTCCTACAGCCAGAAGGAGCGCCTTGAGGACATGGACACCAACCACATCGAAGCGTCGCTGTGCTTCCCCACCTTCCCTCGGTTCTGCGGCCAGACGTTCTCTGAGGCACAGGACAAGGATCTCGCGCTGCTCTGCGTCGAGGCCTATAACGACTACCAAGTCGAGGAATGGTGTGCCGGAACGAACGGTCGCCTGATTCCGTTGACCATCGTGCCGCTCTGGGACGCCCACCTCGCCGCCGCCGAGGTGCGCCGCAACGCGAACCGTGGTGTTCGTGCCGTGTGCTTTTCGGAGATCCCGGCCTATCTGGGTCTGCCGTCGGTACACGACGCGGACAACTATTGGGACCCCTTCTTCGATGCCTGCAATGAGACGGGCACGGTCATCAACATGCACATCGGGTCAAGCTCGAAGATGCCGTCGACCTCGGCGGACGCTCCAGCGGCCGTCGGATCATCACTGACCCACATCAACGCCGAGCTCTCGATGGCCGACTGGCTCTTCTCGGGCATCTTCGAGCGTTTTGCTGACCTGAAAGTCGCCTACTCCGAAGGCCAGATCGGCTGGATCCCCTACCTGCTCCACCGCATGGATGTCGTGTGGGAGGAGAACCGAGGCTGGGGAGGTGTGGCTGACAAGGTGCCGAACCCGCCGTCGAGCTACTTCGCTGGTCATATCTACGGCTGCTTCTTCGACGACCCCAATGGCCTGAAATTGATCGACGAGATCGGTGCCGACAACATCACCTATGAGTCCGACTACCCACACTCGGACTCGACATGGCCCAACACCCTGGCCGTCGCCGAGCGTCAGATGGCCGGCCTGACCGACGAGCAGCGCTACAAGGTCTTGCGCGGCAACGCCATCTCACTGTTCGGCCTCGACTTCGACCGCTGATCTGCCGTGGACCTGCGCTACACCGACGCCGAGGAATCCTTCCGCGCTGATCTTCGGCGATGGCTGGCCGAGGTTCTCCCGACGCTGCCGCCGAAGCCTGAGGCCACTGATTGGCCCGGTCGTCGTGCCTATGACCAGGGCTGGCAGACCTTGCTCTTCGAGGCTGGCTACGCCGGTGTGGACTGGCCGATCGAGGGCGGTGGTCGCGGGGCGAGCCCCATCGAGCAACTGCTGTTCAAGGAAGAGTGCGAGCGAGCCGGTGCGCCCTATGTCGGCACCGGGTTCGTCGGACTGCTCCACGCCGGCCCGACCATCATCGCCGAGGGGACCCCGGCTCAGCGCGAGCGCTTCCTTCCCCCCATCCTCAACGGGTCCGAGGTCTGGTGCCAAGGGTTTTCGGAGCCCGGCTCGGGCAGTGACCTCGCCTCACTCCGCACTCGGGCGGTACGCGATGGTGACCACTACGTGGTGACGGGATCGAAGATCTGGACCAGCCATGCCGAGGTCGCCGACCACTGTGAGTTATTGGTGCGCACCGGGTCGGAGGACAGCCGCCACAAGGGCATCAGCTGGCTGATCATGCCGATGGACTTGCCGGGAATCGAGATCCGCCCCCTGACCACCATCGCCGGATCAACCGAGTTCGCAGAACTCTTCCTTGACGAGGTTCGCATCCCGGTCGACCACCGGGTGGGTGAGGAGAACGACGGTTGGCGCGTCACCATGGTCACCCTGTCGTTTGAGCGCGGGACGGGATTCGTGGGCGAGCTCCTCGAGTCCATGCGCCTGCTGCGCTCGCTCACCGATCTCGCCCAGCGAACGGGCGCTTGGGGCGACACTGCGGTACGCAAGCGAATCGGTTCCCTCACCGCTGCCTTCGACGGCCTGTGGGCCCTGACCAAGCGCAATGTCTCCGAGGCAGCGCGCAACGGCATCCCTGGCGTCGGCGGCACGATCTTCAAGCTTGCCTACTCCGAGCAGGGCCAACAGCTCACCGAGCTCGCCATGGACCTGCTCGATCGCGCCGGCTTGGCGGCCAGCAGCATCGAGGGCGCTGACGGCCAAGGAGCGCTGCCCAACGAGGAGCTCGTGGACGCGTGGATCAAGAGCATCTCGCTGACCATCGCCGCCGGGACCAGCCAGGTCCAGCGCAACATCGTCAGCGAACGGATCCTCGGACTGCCCAAGGAGAAGAGCTGATGGACTTCGACCTCTCCGACGACCAGCGGGCGCTCAAGGACGCAATCGCCGCCCTCGTCGACGGCGTGCTCCCCCTCGATGCCACGCGTCGAGCCGAGCACCTCGCCGATGTCGTCGACCCTGCCGCCTGGTCGGCGTTGGCCGAGGCCGGGGTGTTCTCTCTGCTCGTCCCCGAGGCCGACGGCGGTGTTGGATTCGGACTTGCCGAGGGCACTGTCGTGTTCGAAGAGCTCGGCCGAGTCCTGGCTCCGGGACCCCTGATCGCCACCACAGCCCTCGCTCCCGCCCTGGCGGCCGCCGCCGAGGGCCTGGCGCACATGGTGCTCGATGCTCCGGGTCGAAGCGCCACCCCTCCCCTGCTCGAGCACCCGGTCACCACCTTGGGCGTCGTGGTGCTGCCCCGCATCGAGCAGGTGGCTGAGGAAGCGGTGCTCATCGAAACGGCCGCCCTTGGGCTGACCACGGTGACACGTTCGCTCGATCCGCTCACTCCCTTGGCCGCCGTGGCCACCCCACTGCCTCAGGGGCAGATCCTTGAGGGCCTCGATACGTCGGCGCTGCGCCAGCGCATCATGGTCCTTGCCGGCGCCACCCAGGTCGGCATCGCCGCCGAGGTCGTGGCCATCGCCACCGCCTACGCCAAGGGCCGCGAGCAGTTCGGACGGCCCATCGGCGGCTTCCAGGCCATCAAACATCTGCTCGCTGATGCCCTGGCTCGCACCGAGTTGGCCCGAGCCGCGGTCCAGTCAGCAGCGGTGACCCTCGATGACCCCCACGTCGCCGAACGAGAGGCCGACACCCTGAACCTCTCCACCGTTCAGCTGAGATGGCGGGCGGTGGCCGGAGCCAAGTTGCTCGCCGATGACGCCGCCATCACCAATGCCCGCGCCGCCATCCAGGTGCACGGGGGCATGGGCTTCACCTGGGAGGTGCCCATACACCTCTACCTGAAGCGTGCTCGCGTCCTTGCCTCGAGCTTCGGCACCCGCTCTGAGCTTGCCGATCTGCTGGCCGCCCTGGCCTGACCAATGAAGGAACAACCATGAGTGATCGACCCGCACCACCGACCGATGTCGTGCTGAGCGTCCCCGACGGCCAGGTGGTCTGGGGCATGCAGCTGCCCATACAAAGCCAGTCCAGCCTGTACGTGTCGGCATGGGAGACCACTGCAAGCATCGACGATCTGGCTGAGATCGCCGTCGCTGCCGACCAGGCGGGCGCCTTCTACCTGGGGGTCTGCGATCACACCGCCATCCCTGACCGTCTCGTCGACGCCATGGGATCGGTCTGGTACGACACGGTGGCCACGCTCGGCTTCCTCGCAGGGATCACCAGCAGCACTCGACTGCTCAGCCACGTGCTGGTGCTCGCCCAGCGTCACCCGCTCCGGGCGGCCAAGGAGCTCGCCACCCTCGACCTGCTCTCGGGTGGCCGGCTCATCATCGGGATCGGTGCCGGGCACGTCACCGAGGAGTTCGACGTCCTCGGTGGACCCGACGCCTTTGCCGACCGCGGCCGGGCTACCGACGAGGCCGTGGTCGCCCTGGCCACCTGCCTGACCAACGAGGTCCCCGATCACCAGGGCGAGCGCTGGCAGTTCTCAGGGATGCACGTCGCCCCGCGTCCTGTGCAGTCGCCACGGCCACCGCTGTGGATCGGCGGCTCGTCAGGACCCGCCCTGCGCCGCACCGCCATCTACGGCGATGGCTGGCTGCCCCAGGGAACGCGCCGCAAGGACCTCAAGGGCCAGATCGACACCATCCGCGAGATCCGCGCCGAACACCGAGGTGGCGCTCCGCTCGACATCGGCACCATCGCTGAGCCGCTCTATGTCACCGAGTCCGAGGGCCAAGACGCCGGATGGGATATCCCCGGCTACGTCATGGTCGGTGGACCCGAGCGCATCGCCACCTCGCTCAACGAGCTCGCCGCCATGGGTGTGAACAAGCTCCAGATCGCCTTCCGCGTCCGCTCGAGTGCCGAGTTCATCGAGCAGACTCAGCGCTTCGGTGAGCTCGTCGCCCCGCTGCTCAGCGCGGGCTAGACCGCCCCGATCTCAGGCAGTCGAGATCTCGGTTTCGAGCGCAGGTTCACCAGCGGCCTCGGTCGCAGCGGTGCCCTCGTCGGACGTCGACGAAGCCGTCGGACGGGTCCGCCACAAGCTGACCCACATCGCACCCAGCAAGACCGTCATGATCAGCGACGGCGCGCTCCAGACCAGGTTGGCGACGATGCCATGGTGCGTCGGGATCGCTCGAGTCAGCGGGTAGGCCCGCAGGAAGCCGAGGGGGATCACCGCCACCGAAGCCACCGCCACTGCTCGGTGGGATCCCCACAGCTCGATGGCCACGATCGGCAGGAGGATGGCCCAGATCCAGTGGTGGTCCCACGACACGGGCGAGATGGTGGCTCCGGTGAGCCCGACCAGGGCCACGGCCGTGACACGAAGGCCCTGCGACTGCGCCCACCAGGCGGCGCTGAAGCCGATGGCTGCTACGACGAGGCCGAGCCCATAGGCCAGCACATTGGCCGAGATGTGGTGAGCGAACGGTGCTCGTGCCGCGAAGGCGAAGAGCGAGCTGTTTCCCTGACGCCCGATCGAAGTGAAGTACACCCGCTGCACTGCCGCCCCCGAAGGCAGGAGGTGGAACCAATAGCTGGTCGAGGCGTGCACGTTGACCATGGCGGCAAGCAGGCCGGTCACGCCGAAGGCGATGGCGGCACGGAGCACGGCGGCGATCTGCGGTCGCAGGAGCAGCAGGAGAAAGAACACCGGAGTGAGCAGGATCCCCGCCCCAAGGCCGATCAGATACCCTCGCCAACGCGGGGGAATCACGAGGAGATCCACCACAACGAGTGCCATGACGATGATCTGGTCTTGGCCCCACCACAGCCCCGAGTAGGCGGCCTGCGAGAGGACCAAGACCGTGATCGGCGTCAGGACCGCGGCGCTCAATGCGAAGAGTGCCGTGATGGAGCGCTTGGTCACGGCCCGAAGAGCGGCGGTGAGGATCACTGAGACGCAGAGCAGATTGACCGAGATGAAGGCAAAGGCTCGAAGCCAGCCGTTCACCACATTGAGCGAGCCATAGGCGATCGCCGTCAGCGGTGGCGTGGTGTCGTTCAGCCGCAGCCGCTCAACATAGGGGTTATGGCCTCCCAACAGCACGTGCAGATCATTGAGGTGCTCGTGCAGGTCGGCGAAGCGCGGCGGGTAGAGATACAACGGCTGACCGAGCAGGACCCGGTTGAGCACCAGTGCCCACACCAAGGTGGCGAGGACGCCGATGACCAGCAGCACGGTCCGCTGCCGAGGAGCCCCGAGCTCAGCAAACGACAGTGGCGTCATGGCATCATGACCGGGGTTGGCCGACGATCGCAGCACCACCGCCGCAGTCGCCAGCACCAGCACCATGAACGCAATCGTCGGCCCGCCGGACTCCACCAGCGTCCCGAGCCCACCGTGGAGATCGACGATCTGGGTGAGGGCCAACGAGCGAAGGAAGACCATGGGAATGGTCAGGGCCCAGAGCGCCGCCACCAGACGGCTCGACCGCCACAGCTCGAGCACCACCAGCGGGATCATGCCTGACCAAATCCAGTGGTGATCCCAGCCGACTGGCGACAGTGCCGCTGACGCCAGGCCGAGGAGGGTCATAGCGGTGAGATCGAGGCGGCGACCCTGTGCTCGCCACACCACCAGGGCACACAGGGCCCCGAGCAGCGCCACCATGACGAGCCACGTCAGGTTCAACGGCACATGGTGGACGAAGGGGCGGCGGGCCAGCATCCCCTCGAGTGAGTAGTTCGCGGGGGTGTCGACGGTCCCGGTGCCGTGGCCACCCAGAATGAACACGCGGCAGACCGCTTCGCCCGAGGGCAGGAGGTGGAACCAGTAGATGGTCGAGGCGTGGATGTTGACGAGTCCGCCGATGACGATCGTGCCCAACAGCCCTCCGGCCATACGAGCGACTGCCGACCAGCCGACCCGGACCAGCAGGAGGACGAAAACCACCGGCGACAGCAGTACACCAGCAGCCACTCCGATCAGCACGCCCCTCCACCGCGGTGCGATGACAAGGAGGTCGATGACAACCAGGCTCATGATGAGCATCTGATCCTGACCCCACCACAGGTTCGACCACGCCGGCCCCGACAGCACGAGCAGAGTGAGCGGGGCGAGGACCGCCGAGGAGACCACCAGACACTCGAGGAGCGAGCGATGAACCAGTCGAGCCAGACCTGCCGCCAGGGCCACCGAGAGCGCCAGGACATTGATCACGATGACGATCGACTCAAGAACCGCACCGTGGAAAAGACGGAGCGGGGTGTAGACGATGACGGTGAACGGCGGCGTTGTATCGTTCAAGGTCCGCCGCAGGACATAGGGATCCTTGCCCGACCAGAGCAGACCGCTGTCTCGCAGGTGCTCGGCGAGATCGCTTAGTGGGTTGAACCGGGGGTAGAGCGGGAAACGGTGGAGCACTGCGATGAGCACAACCGTCCAGATGGCCGTCACTCCGACGCATGCCGCACCAAGCATCGCCACACGCCGCGTCGATCCCGGTGGGAGCAGTCTCACCGCTCCGTCTCGCTCCCCCCCAGGCATCAGCACACCCTACAAGAGCCGCTCCGCTGCCTTCGTGTCACCAACCCACCCGCGGCCGGATCTGACGTAGTGTCAGATCGCGTAGCCGACCCTGTGAGGAGACCTGTGAGCACCGAGCCCCGCAACGAGCCGAACCTTCTGATCGACGGAGAGTGGGTCCCTGCCTCCGGTGGCACCTACGAGATCATCAACCCCGCCACCGAGACTGTCGTCGGCCATGCACCGAATGCCACCGCCGACGACGCCCTCGCCGCGGCCCGAGCGGCCAAGGACGCGCTTCCGGCCTGGTCAGCGCTGTCCGCCGATGACCGTGCCTCACTCATGGCCAAAGCGGCCGATGCCATCCGCGCCAAGGCCCCAGAGCTGCTCCCACTGGTCATCGCTGAGACCGGGGCCACCCTTGCCGTTGGTTCGGGGATGCAGGTCCCAGTAGCCGCCGACCGGTTCAACCGCTACGCCCGAGACTTCCGCAACATCCTCCAGACACCCCTGCCACCTCAGACCGCCACAGCCACCCCGCTGGCCCCCGGCGGCGTGATCAGTGGTCTCGTCAACCGCCAGCCCGTGGGTGTCGTGGCCTGCATCACCTCCTACAACTTCCCGATGGTCAATATGGCGGGCAAGGTGGCGCCGGCCCTGGCGGCAGGCAACACCGTGGTGGTCAAGCCTGCCCCTCAGGACCCCCTGGCCATTGTCGAGCTCGCCCGCATCCTCGACGGAGTCGGCTTCCCCAAGGGCGTGATCAACATGATCAACTCCTCGGGCCCCGAGGCCGGTGCCGCCCTGGTCGACTCACCCGATGTCGACATGGTGAGCTTCACCGGCTCGACCTTGGTGGGGACCAAGATCATGGAGGCCGGCGGCAAGACCATGAAGCGGCTCCTGCTCGAGCTTGGTGGCAAGGGTGCCGCCGTGGTGCTCGAGGACGCCGACGTCAAGCAGGCACTGACCTGCATCGCCTCGACATGGGCCTTCCACTCCGGCCAGATCTGCACGGCGCCGACCCGTGCCGTGGTCCACGTCAGCAAGGTCGACGAGGTCATCGCCGGACTCGTCCAGATGGCCCCCTACCTGCAGGTCGGTGACCCCAACGACAAGAAGACCAAGCTCGGACCGCTGATCTCTGCGGCCCAGCGCGACCGCGTCACCGCCCACATCGACGGTGCCGTCGCCGAGGGCGGCGAGGTCGTGGTGGACGGCCGAGCGACCGGCCTCGACACCGGCTTCTATGTCGGGCCGACCCTGATCGTGGGCAACAACTCGATGACCTGCGCCCAGGAGGAGATCTTCGGTCCGGTCATCACCCTCATCCCCTTCGAGGATGAGGACGAGGGCATCGCCATCGCCAATGACTCCGACTTCGGTCTCTACGACTACGTGTTCTCAGCCGACACGGGGCGCGCCTTCAATGTGGCCAAGCGCCTCAAGGCAGGGCATGTCGGGGTCAATACCGCCCAGCGAAACCACGAGGCGCCCTTCGGCGGCTTCAAGATGAGCGGCGTGGGTCGAGACGGGGGCGACTTCGGTGTCCTTGCCTACACCGAGACCCAATCCATCATCTGGTCCGCCTGATCGACCTGCGCCATGCGCTTCGCCGTCACTGAACTGCCCGAGGAGGGCCGGAATGCCAGCGAGGTCCTCGAGGATCTCGCAGCGGCCAAGGTTGACGATCGTGACTGGCGCGGTGGGAGGGTCTTCAGCCTCGTCTACTCCGCCGGTGACGCGGTCCACGACCTGCACGGCGAAGCCCTGCGCCTGTATTCGGCGGAGAACGGCCTCAATGTGCTGGCCTTCCCGAGCATCGGGCGACTGAGCCATGACCTGGTGGGGTGGACCTCGTCGCTGCTCGGTGGCGACGAGACCGGAGCCACCGGCTACCTCACCTCCGGAGGAACCGAGAGCCTGCTGCAGGCGGTCAAGGTCGCCCGTGATGCCGGCCGGGCCCGAGGCATCAACCGTCCCCGAATCGTCGCCGCTCGAAGCGCCCACGCTGCGTTCACCAAGGCCGCAGAGCTCTTCGACGTGGAGCTCGTGCGGGTCGACGTCGATGATCGGTTCCGCATCGACCTCGAGCAGGCGGCGGCGGCCATCGATGCCTCCACCATCATGCTCATCGGCTCCGCTCCCTCCTATCCCCACGGCGTCATCGACCCCATCAGCGAGCTCGGTCAGCTCGCCCTCGATCACGGCCTCCTGCTCCACGTCGACGCCTGTCTCGGAGGTCTGCTCCTGCCGTGGCTGGTCGAGGCCGGACACGTCAATGTGCCCTTCGACCTGACCGTGCCGGGCGTGACCTCCATCTCAGCCGATCTCCACAAGTACGGCTACGCCTCAAAGGGCGTGTCGGTGATCCTGTACAACGACGCCGACCTCGCCCGCCACCAGCTCTTCGTGACCTCCGACTGGATGGGCGGCTTCTATGCCTCGACGGTCATGGCCGGCACCCGGCCGGCCGGGCCGGTGGCCGCGGCTTGGGCCACCATGCAACACCTCGGACGCACCGGCTACCGCCGCCTCGCCGAGGAGACCTGGGTCGCCGCCCGGCGACTCATCGACGGAGTGGGCACCATCGACGGACTCCGAGTGCTTGGCGATCCTGACATGACCGTGCTCACGATCGCCGCCGATGACGGCCGAGGGATCGATGTGTTCGCCGTGGCCGACCGGCTCGCCGAGGTCGGAGGCTGGTATCTCGACCGCCAGACAGATCCCGATGCTCTCCACCTCACCGTCCACGCTGGAAGCGCCGCCGCCGTCGAACCCTTCCTCGAGGACCTCGCCACGGTGGTCGCCGGGATCGGCGACGAACGTTCGTCCGATCGCTCCGCCCCCTATGCCACCGACCGCTGAGGAGCCGTCCCATGTCCTCTCCTGCCTTCGACGCCATGGCCACTCGAGTCCGCAACTGGGGACGATGGGGTGACGATGACGTCCTCGGGACCCTCAACCTCATCGACGAGGCGGCGAGGCGGCGAGCCGTCGCTGCGGTGGTTAGCGCCGAAGCCTTCTCGTTGAGTCTCCCGCTCTCCGCTGCCGAGGGGATCCAGATGGGATTCATCAAGGGGCGGACGAACCCGTCGATGACGATGACGCGGATCAACGCACCTGAGGCTATGGCTCCGGACGGACCGTGTTTCAACGAGGACATCGTCGAGCTCTCCATGCAGGCCGCCACCCACCTCGACGGTCTCGCCCACGTGAGCGTCGATGGCCACCTCTACAACGGCTACCCCGCCGACGAGATCGACGAGCTGGGCTCAGCTCGGCTCGGCATCCACCACCTCGGAGCCGTCGTGACCCGCGGCGTGCTCCTTGATCTCGCAGCCGCTCGAGGCGAGGACCTGCTCCCCGCTGGCCACCAGATCAGCGTGGAGGATCTCGAGCGAGCGGTGGACCATGCCGGGGTCAGACCCGAGGCCGGCGATGCCGTGCTCATCCGGACCGGCCACATGCGCCACCTCGCCCCTGGTCGACCAGTCGACGATCCGGCTCGTGATGTCCTTGCCTACAGCTGGCCATCGCCAGGTCTGACCATTGCCACCGCTGGGTGGTTTCACGACCACGACACCGCTCTGGTGGCCACCGACACCATGGTCTTCGAGGCCTACCCCTGTGAGAACGAGGAGGACTTCCTCCCGGTCCACGTCCTCCACCTGGTCGAGATGGGCATGACCCAGGGGCAGAACTGGATGCTCGAGGACCTCGCCCAGGCCGCCGCCGCCGACGGCCGGCACACCTTCCTCCTCGACGCCTCACCGCTTCGATTCACCGGTGCCGTGGGGTCGGCACTCACTCCGATCGCCCTTCGCTGATCGCCAGGAAGCGACATCCACCTCCGGGTCCAGTGCGCCCTTCGGTCAGGTGAGGCCCTCCCGAGCGAGAGGGGGGATCTCAGGGACCGGCATTGAGATCACACATCGTCATGCTCACCAACCTCGGCTGCGGCGACGCCGCGATGGCCACAGAGGTCACACACTGGCGACACCCAGCGCCGTCACAACACCCCCGGGATCAACAGTCGTCCCGTGTCGTGGAGTCGGGCACGCGATGGCCGCCACCGAGACCTGAGCGTTCTGAGTCGATACGCGAACCACCTGCCGAGCAGGTGGACCTGGCGGTTCTGCGCCAGCTCGCAGCGCAGACCGGGTTGGCGACCGTAGGGTTGCAGCAGGAGGGGTGCACCATGAGGACAGGACCTGCACGGTCAAGCGCCTGTCCCCCCTGAGCTGTCAACGTCGGTCGAACTGGGCTCCTCGCCTCCGAGGCACCTTGTCGGTCACAACACAAAGCGATGAGCCGGCACGGTGCAGGCCATCGAACAAGAAGGGGTACGCATGAACATTGCACCAATCATCATCGTGGCCATCGTGATCCTCGCCGTCGGCGTGGTGTGGGCATCGGTCAAGACCATCGACCAGGCCCACGTGGGCGTGGTCACCCTGTTCGGCAAGTACCGCCGAACCTTGAACCCGGGACTCAACTTCGTCATCCCGCTCGCCGAGAAGGTGCACTGGAAGGTCCCGGTGCAGAACCAGACCAGCCAGCTGCAGTTCGCGGCGATCACCAATGATCAGGCCTCGGTGCACTTCACGGCCACGATCATCTTCGCCGTGACCGATCACCAGCCCGAAACCATCCAGCTGGTGGCCTTCAAGTTCATCAACTACGACGCCTTCAACATCGCCATGACCTCTGCGGTCGAAGCCTCGGTCCGCGAGTTCGTGGCCACCAAGAAGCAGGCCGACGTGCTCGGTCTTCGCACCGAGATCGCCAGCCACGCCAAGGAAACGCTTAACCAGCAGCTCGGCGAGTACGGCTACACGCTGCTCGACTTGGCCATCAACGACATCACCTTCGATCCAGAAGTCATGGCCTCGATGTCACGGGTGGTGGCGGCCACCAACTCACAGACGGCCGCCGAGTTCGAGGGCAAGGCCCTGCTGATCAAGCGCACCAAGGAGGCTGAGGCCAACGGTGCATTCATCCGAATCGGGGCCGAGAACGAGGCTGCAGCGGCCAAACTCCGAGGCCAGGGCCTCGCCGACTTCCGCACCGAGCTGAGCAAGGGCCTCGCCGCCTCCGCCGAAGAGCTCGAGCGCGCTGGTATCAGCCCGGGGATGCTGGCCCTGAACCTGTGGACCGAGGCGATCCTCGACACCGCCAAGATGGGGAAGGGCAATGTCTTGTTCATCGATGGCAACATCGGCACCCTCGAGTCGAACATGCGTCGGCTCGAGGGCCTCGTCCGCGCCACCCCGCAGGAGATGGAGGCGCTCGCCAATCTCGTCGATGGCCCCGACGTCGATCCTGGGGCGGTAGACCCCGGTGGCGACGACCCATCGGCCAATGTCGCCGGTGGTGCTGCCTGAGCCCCTCGATCCTCCCGGGATCGAGCATCAACGCACTGGCTCAGCGACGAGAGCTCGAGCGGAACGGTGCGTCCCAGTAGAGCGTGTGCCCGACGTGGCCAGTTGGCGGCCCGAGCAACCAGCGCAGCTCGGCGTCGGCCTGCTCGGGCCGCTTGATCCAATCGAGCGAGGCCGACAGGGCGGTCGTCTTCCAGCCGACGAGCTCGGCCCGGATCGCCCGTCGGTTGGCTCCGGTCATCACCGGGACCCGGCCTCGGTTGAGGGCGGCACCGAACTGGCCGGTGGCCGAGTTCGTGGCGTAGCCCATCTCTGAGTTGTAGGCCACGTGGTGGTCGGCACCCTCGGGCATCTTGGCGTGACCCGATGGCATGGCGAAGCGGTAGCCAGACTGGGCCTGCCAGAGGATCGCCACCGGTTGAGGATCGGCGGGGTATGGGAAGATCACCATGGCGCTCCCGGCCGGGTGTGCCCGGAAGGCGCTACTCGAGAAGTAGGTCGGGATGGTCGAGAGCCGGTGGAACGGCTTGTGCAGTGGATCGAGCGGGACCAGCGGTGCCATGCAGACCACGAGGAGAAGGACCGGCAGTACGGTCCGGATCCGACCGGGTCGCAGCACCGATCGCAAGCGAGTGGACCCGATGGCGGCCACGATGGCTACGAAGATCGCCGTATAGAGGGCGAAGCGCGAGGGGATCAGGTTCTTGACCATCGGAAGTCGCCCGAGGAGCGATTCGGGGAGCCACAGTCCTCCTGTGGCGCCGCCATCAGGCCCGATTCCAGGCTTGCCAGTCACCGCCAGTGCTCCGCCGAGGCCGAGCAGGAACGTCACCAAGGCCATGAACCCGGCGATGATGACGGTGCGCTCTCGCCACCTCCAGGCCACCACCGCCAGCACTCCGAGCAGCAGCGGAAGGCCGAGGTAGGCGACGTTCTCGCCCGGGAGCGTCGAGAACCCCTTGGTCAGATGGCTCAGCGAGCGGGGGGCCAGCGCCAGGCCCGGTGGGGGAAGGATGAGGGCGAGCAGGTCGCTGCGATAGGCCTGCGCCACGAGCTGGACCGGCCCCCGGATCGATCCGGGTCCACGCATCAGGAACCAGATCGGCCAAACCAAGACCACACCTGAGGCCAACGCGGCGATGCCACCGGCACGCCACGTTCCGCCGAGGTGCGCTCGGGCCAAGGGTGACACCACCAGCGTGACCAGTGCCGCACCGCTTGCCACCAACATGGCTGTGGCCAGCAGCTCAGTCGAGACAAGGAACTGCGCCACCATCAGGACCCCGAGCATCAGGCCGCCCCGCAAAGGAGTCACCTGAGCGCGCGCCACCCAGACCAGGACCACCATGAGGAGCGGGATGAGGCATGTCACACTCAGTTGGAGGTGGAAGTGGGCGGCGCTTTGGAACTCATAGGGTCCGAAGCCCACGATCGCCCCACCGGCGAAGGCCGCCGGCCGCCAGCCGACGAACTGGCGCATCAGCGCATAGGACCCGAGGGCTGCCGTCGGCATTGAGGCGAGTACCAGCAGGTTGAGGCTCACTGCCGGTCCGACGAGGGCGGTTACCGGCCAGAGCAGGATGCCGAGCAGTGGTTGGCTGGTGTTGACCAGCAGGTTCAGCCCGCCAGGGTGGTTGAGGAGGGGGTCGAAGAACGGGTTCTTGAGATGGCTGATGGAACGAGGCACCCAGCCGAGCAGGTTGAGGTTCAAGTAGGTGTCGCCACCGGTGTGGACCACCGACCCGATCCCGGCCAAGAGCAGCGGGGTCCAGATGAGCAGGCTGGCGATGAGGTAGAGGATCGTCACCGTCGCACCGGCAGCGCGCCGATCCCACGCTCCAGCACCGGTCGGGACGGCTGCCGGGAGGGCGCCGATGCGTCGTCGCCGGACGTGGGCGGCCGTGGTGTGGGGGCTCATCGCTTCTGAGGCTATCGGTGAGCCCCGGCGAGACCGGGTCTTCTCAGCGGACTGACGAACCGCGCTGGGCGACGGCTGCTCCGGCGATCGGGCTGGTGCGCGGTCGTGCAGCGGGGCTGGCGGGCTCCCGACCGACCAACCCGTCGGGCCCCGCCCTGCCGGACACCGCAAAGTGAATCAGCCGAGCTTGGGAGTCGAGGAGGTTGGCCGTGCGGATCCCCCAGAACTCAAACCCGAATCGGTGGGCCGCCACACTGGCCATCATGGCCACGAGCGTTCCGGCCACCGCCATCGGGTCCGACCCCGCGGGCGAAGAGGTGGAGAGACCGCGAGGGCCCTCGGTCGGAGGCTGACAGGTGGCGATTGCTCCGGCCAGTGCCACAGTGATGGCGTTCAGCGCCCGGACTCGCAGGCCCTTCAGACCTGTGTCCGAGTCATCGGTCCCGAACTCAAGAACGCGGAAGACCGCCCGGTTCTTCTCCCAGTAGCCCAAGAACCCCTCGGCCACGGCGAGGGCCTGCTCCCAACTGTGCTCAGTCGACCAGTCGCCGTCGACGAGGTCGGCGACGGACGAGGCGTCAGCCACGGCATCCTCGGCGAGGACCGTGATCACCCGTTCGACGTTCTCGAAGTACTGATAGAAGGTGGCCGGACTGGTCCCGGCCGAGCGGGCGATATCGATGACCTTGACCGAGCGCCATGGTGTTGAGCCGAGGAGCTCGACCGTGGCGTCGAGGAGGCGTTGGCGGGTGGCTTGGCCGCGCTGGCCCGGCGTTCGGCCGTCCGTGGTCGTCGCCACCTGGCCGTCATCTCCGTTCTGTGTCATGGCCCCTTGTGCCTCCTCGGACCAGTGGGGTCCGCGTCCAAGGCTACCGCCGGACTCGACCCGGCCCCCGGGGACCGGTACCGGTATCCTCTCTGAGGTGCCGACCGGAACCGACCGTCCGCTGACCACCGCCCAAGAGGCGCGACGTCAACGAGTCATCGACGCCGCCATGGACCTCGCCCTCGAGGGAGGCTACGAAGCAGTCCAGATGCGTGACGTGGCGACGCAGGCCGGCGTGGCCATGGGTACCGTCTACCGCTACTTCTCCTCGAAGGACCACCTCCTGGCCGCCGCCGCCGTCTACTGGGTCGAGCAGCTCGAGGTGCGTCTCTCCACCAAGCCCGCCTTTGGCGCCACGCCGGCCGAGCGGGTGACCGAAGTCCTCGGCCGAGCGCTCCGGGTGTTGGCTCGTCAGCCTCAGCTGGGCACGGCGGTCTTTGCTGCCCTCTCGTCGCCCGAGCCCGCCGCCGTCGAGAGCCAGATGCAGATCTCCTCGATTATGGAGTCCATCGTTTCGAAGGCCATCGGAGAGCCTGCTCCCGCCGGCGTCGAGGAGCGGAGCCGCATGATCGGTCACGTCTGGTACTCGGCCATGACCGGGTGGGTCAATGGCTGGTCGAATGTGGATCGCGTCTACGGCGAGCTCGAGATCGCCGCCGACCTCCTGCTCCCCACGACCCTCACGAGCTGAGCAGCACCAGCGTTCGGAAGGCCCCGACGCGCAGTGTCGTGGTGCCGTCGGCCACCTCGAGATCTCCGGCCGGAACCGCCGTGCCATCGACCATCGCTCCGGTGAGCACGATGCCGTGGACGACCACGCTCACCTCGCTGGGTCGAGGATGTTCACCGTCGCTCGTCCAGGCCATCTCGCCCTCTTCCAGCTCGAGACGGTCGACTCGGCGGGGACCGTAGCCGTCGCCGGCATCATCGAGGTAGGTGCCGCTGGCCCGACCGTCGGCATCGGGAAACACGTGGAAGGCCAGGCGGCCGGGCGCATGATCCGACCGGAGTCCCCCGACCGGGTGCTCCTCATGGGCCCAGCTGTCGTCAAGCGGAAGGATCGAGCCGGCACGCGCCAGCCAGGCCGGCTGGCCCAGCACGCAGTCGACTTCGGCCCGCCGACCACCCGTGAGCCGCACGTCGGGGCTCGGACGTTCGCCTGCCACCCCAGGCAGCGGTCGCCACCGCCACCAACCACCCGGCGGCAGCTCGAGCGCGATGGTCTCGTCACGGGTGGACCCGCTGATTACGCACAGCAGATCTGGGCCGAGCAGCATGGCTGGCGGCTCCTCCGCCCGCTCCGGAACATCGACATCAGGCTTGCCCCACCACAGCGGCCGCAGCATCGGAGCACCAGAGGCGGCCACCTCGCCGGCGAGGGTATAGAGGTACGGAAGGATCCGGTAGCGCAGAGCGATGAGCGCCGCCACCTGCTCAGCGAATGGTGAGGGCCAGCACCATGGCTCTCGGGCCGGAGCCCCGAGGACCGAATGGGTCCGGGCGAAGGGCGAGACGATGCCGAGCTCAAGCCAGCGCAGATAGAGCTCGGGCTTCGGGATGCCGCTGAATCCGCCAATGTCGGAGCCGGTGAAGGCCACCCCCGACAGGCCGAGGCCGAGGAAGGTGGTGATCTGCTGCGTCAAGCCCGCCGCGGTCGAGGTGACATCCGCCGTCCAGTTCCAGGCATAGCGCTGCATCCCGGCCCATCCTGAGCGCGAGACGATGAAGGGACGTCGCTCCGGCCGAGCGGTGACGAGTCCTTCGTGGCCAGCGCGATTCATCAGCAGGCCATAGACATTGTGCGACTCGCGATGGTCTCCGCCTCGACCCTCGTTGTCATGGCGCGCCGAGCGGGGAATGGTCCGATCGCCCGTGAGGGTGATCGACGTGGGCTCGTTCATGTCGTGCCAGATCCCGTCGATGCCCTGGTCGAGCAGCCTTGGGTAGAGGCTCGACCACCAGTGACGCGTGGCTGGCCGAGTGAAATCGGGGAACACCGCCCAGCCCGGCCACACCGTTCCGACGTGGACCCGTCCGTCATCCTCGACAACGAAGTGCCCTTCGGCCATTCCCTCGGCATAGACCGGATCATTGGCCCGGCTCGCCACCGCCGGATCGACGATCGTGACGAGTCGCGCTCCTTGGGCGCCGGCCGCCGAACGCAGCGCAGGCAGGTCGCGATAGCGCTCCGGGCTGACCGAGAAGACCCGATAGCTGTCCATGTAGTCGATATCGAGATGCAGCACCGACAATGGGATCTCACGGCTCGCAAAGCCTGCAAGGATCTCGCTCGCTTCGACTTGGGTGCGGTAGCCCCAGCGGCATTGGTGATAGCCCAGCGCCCAGCGAGGCGGGATCGGATGCCGGCCGGTCAGGCCCGTGTAGCGCTCGAGCACCGAGGCGTGATTCCCCACCGCCACCCAGGTCCGAACCATTCCGCCAACAAAGCGCATCTCGACGTCCACCGGGGCATCGTGGCGCGCCGATCCCACCGTGAGCTCGGCATCGTAGGAGTTCTCGACGAAGGCCAGCGTGGCACCGGCGGCGCTCCGCGACACCATCACGGGGATCGAGGCGTAGAGCGGGTTCTGCCCCGGACCCCACGCCCCGCCGGGATCTCGGTTCCACAGCCGCAGCGTCATTCCCCGCAGGTCGAGGCCCGCCGCCTGCTCTCCGAGGCCGCTGATCGACTCGGCCGGCCGGAGGCGCCGCCGATAGGTGCGCCGGGCGCCTCGGCGAAGAGGCGGTAGCTCGTGGTAGCGCAGAGCACCCGAGAGATCGAGCACCGACACTCCGGACTCGTCGATCCGGACCACGACGGCCTCGGTGCGCACCGTGACCTCGCCGTCATGCACCTCGACCGTGATCGGACCAGGCGCGGGGAGGTCGGGCGTCGGACTGATCGCCCAGCCAACTGGCTCGTCGTCAGGGCCCCACGAGAGGCGGATCAGATCAGGGGCGATGACCACCACTTCGAGCACCGAGCGCTCGAAGACGATGGTGGCCCCGTTCACCTCGCCGTCGAGATCGAGTGGCACGCCCGACAAGAAGCGCCCGGCCGACACCGCGGCGGCTGGTCGGTCCTCCACCGCCCGATCCCTCCGATCGAGGCGAGCCATGCGCAGGGTGTTGGCAGACACGGCTCTGATCGTGGCCGGAGAGAGGGCCGTGTACTCGCGGAACAACAGCTGGACCTTGAGCCATGAGCGGCGAAGCGGAGCTGGAATCTCTGCCATGCCCGAGGGTACCGCGATGATGCACGTCGCGAGCCGGTCGGTGGGGCTACGTTGAGATCAGGCCCGTATCTCTGGGGGGAGTTGGGATGGTTGCGTTCAGCACCGTATACGCACGAGAGTCGATCGATGGAGTTCGCCACGGCGCCGAGAGCGCTGTGGGTACCGCCGTGCGTCAGGTCAAACGCCACGTGCGCGGGACCCGAGATGTCTCGATGATCCCTGGGACGATGGACGTCGATGGCCTCTCACTCAACTACGCCATCTCCGACAATGACGAAGGGCCAGGCCAAGTCTGGGTCGTCAACATCCACGGCTACTTCGCAGGTGGTGCCATGTACCACCGCGAGAGCCAGCACTTCGCCGAGTCACTCGGCTGGCGTGTCGTCAACCCCAGCCTGCCGGGATTCGGTGGGAGCGAACCGCTCTCATGGAGCCAAATCTCCATGGCGTCGCTGGCCCATCGGGTCGAGGTGCTCCTCGATCACCTCGGCGTCGAGCACGCCATCATCATGGGTCACTCCATGGGCGGTGGCGTGGCGATCGAGTTCGCCGCCCGACACCCCGAGCGGGTCCTCGGTGTCATCTACCGCGCCGGGGTTTCTACCCCAGCCTGGCACGAGCGCCACGGGATCATCCCGCTGGTCTTCTCCTCAGTAGCACCCGATGTCGGACCCCTGGCCGATCTCGTGGCCGCCGTGGCACTCGATATCCCCGACCTCCTCGTGGGCCGCATGCTCTCCACCATCAAGTCGCTTTTGCCGGACCTGAGGCGCAACATGAAGACCCTGGCCCGCACCGCTCCGGTGGCCTCGATGCTGATGGAGGTCGACCAGACTCCGCAGGTGGTCTCGGTCGTGCGTGAGGAGATTCCCGTGCTCGCCGAGTGGGGCTGCTTCGATCGACTCACCAACGCCGCCACGGCTGAGCAGTTCAGCGAGGTCAGTGGTGTGGAGATCCAGTGGGTCCCCGGTGGTCACTCGTGGATGCTCGCTCGCCCGTCGGGCCAGCGAGACATCCTGCGCCACATGCCCAGCGGGAAGGACTTCGTCGGCGACGTGATGGAGCGCGCCTCGAAGATCGCTCCCGAGATCCGCCACCTTCGCCTCGTCGACTGAGCCAGCGCTCACTCGAGGGTGTTCCCGGATGGGAAGCCTGATCGATCAGACCGTCAGGTAGAGCTGGCCATCAGGACCCTTGGCGCACTTCCACTTGGTCAGTCCCGTCGGCGACGGACCAGCGATCACGTCGCCATTCGAGATTTTGAACTCCGACGCATGGCACGGGCACACAAGCAGGTCGGCTGCCTTCGAGTAGCTCACGGTGCAGCCGGCATGCGGGCAGATTGCGTCATAGGCCACGAACTCTCCAGGCTTGGGCTGCAGCACCACTCCAGGATCGCCATTCGGAGCGGTGAAGGTGGCAGCACCGCCCACCTCAACCGCCGAGGCGGCTCCAATTGCCGTCCCCGATGGGGTGCCGGAGCCACCGCTCGTGGTGGTCGTGGTGCCCACCGAGGACCCTCCCCCGTTCAGATTGCTCGTCGAGCTCTTGGCCTTGGGCGCTCCGTCGATGGCTCGGCCGAGACCTGCCGAAGCTCCGGCGATCACCAGACCGGCGACGCCCGCCGCAGCCGCTGCGGTCGAGCCGATCACGACGGCTCGTCGATCGACCTCGTCAATTCCGCGACGCTCGATCACCGAGGGCCGACCACCGGCGAGGACTGGGCAGCGCACTGGCCCGCAGTCCGAGCCCTCTAGGGCAGAGCAGCGGCCGGCTTTGAAGTTGCCGCAGCTGTCCTGCACGGCGGCGAACGGAATCACGTAATTCGTGGGGTCCCCGACGCCCTTCTCTGTCGCTGCGCGGCGAGCGATGCGGGCGTCGAGCGACGGCGCCCCTCCGGCTCCGGCGATCAGCAGTGGCACGAATGCGAAGAGGAACACCAGATCGGCACCCGTGTAATAGGGCGAGGCGTGGAAGCTCACGGTCAAGAAGAGCGCAAACGACATCACCATCCCGCCGAGGGCAGCGATGCGGGTCCAGAGACCGAGCAACACCCCGATCCCGATGGCGATCTCCCCAAACGAGATCACCACGCCGAGTGGCGTGGCGAACTGCAGAAGGTGTTCGGTCAGGAGGTGAATGGGGCTGAGTCGTGACGAGGCGATCAACTGGGCCTGGATGCTTGCCGGGCTGTTGGGGTCGAAGAAGTTCGGGTTGGCAAGCTTCTGCATCCCGGCGAAGAGGAAGGTCACGCCGAGGAAGAGTCGTAGCGGGAGCAGTGCCCATCCGGCGAGAGCCCAGGCTCTCGGCGGCGGCGACAGCAGCGAGGGAGAGGAGGTTGCAGAGGGGGCATCAGCGGATCTCGTCATGCCTCAATGGTGTCACATGAGCGCCATTGACAGTCCGACACGACCTGTAAGGATGTGGCGATGACGCCATCCTCGCCGACCATCCTCGGGCTCAGGCGAGGCGAGCTTTTGACCACCGTCGTGGTGGTCCCGGTCGTGATCATCGCGATTATCCTGGCCAAG
>CAIUMH010000067.1 GCA_903900235.1 uncultured Actinomycetes bacterium | reverse complement strand
GAAAGGTGACGATCTGGGCATTCTTCGGGTCGTTGGGGTACTTGGTGGCCATCGCTGCCGGAGTACTGCTGGACCCTCGGCTGGCCCTGGTGCTCTTCTTCGTGCTCGTCTTCTACCGCTCCACCCAGGCCCGACGGATTGCCTCCGGCTGATCGGCACGGAGCGCGTGACACTTCAATTCATGACACCATCAGAGAAAGTCGCCGAGCTCTTTGCGCTCACCGGTTGATTCCGCCCAGATTTTGTTCGGTTCGACGGATCGCGACAATGGCCGCTGCTATCTCCACCGTGGCGCTCACCGGTCTGTTGGTGTCCTCGTGACCAGCAGGGGCCGCTACTCCATCAGTCCCGGCCTACTTGATCATGACCGGATGGGGAGCGGCGCCGGGCTTCGGCATCGGCACGGCGTCGTTCTCGAGCTCCGGTGACTCCTACCCAGAGAGTAACTTCTGTTCGAGTGGACTCAGCACCCCTCCGTAGTCGTGGAAGGCCATCTCGGGTGATCACTAGGGCCAGGGATACTGGCTCTTCGGATCTCAGGCCCTTCTCAATTCCGAAGTGCCGGACAACTCGCGTATCGCCAATGACGAGTCGCAGGTTCTAGGATTACGAGATACTTACGGAGTGGTGGAGAGGGGCGTTGTGCTAGCTCGATGGGGAATTCGACTGGGGACCTCACTGGTGGGAATCGCCGCTGGGCTCCTGCTGTCATGGGCCGTGCTGAGTCGCTTCTCGATGACCCTGACTGCTCTCGTCATGGCGACGCTGGTGTTTTGGGGTGTGCACATCATCGTCTCGTTCATGGCCCTGCGGGTCTTGATTCGCCAGCCCTCTGTGGCGTTGGCGGGACTCTTGGCCATTGCCTCGACGATCGCGTCGCTGGTGATCGTGTCGCTGGTGGTCTCAGGACTAACGATCCGAGGACTGTCGACCTATGTCTATGCGACGCTTCTGATCTGGGTCACCACGGCAGCCGGTGACATGGTCGGCCGTCGCATGCTGCGCAATCGACGCGACCGGCGTTAGGGGTTCATCCCGCCGATGGCCGTCACGGGACAAAGGCGAGAAACACGAAGGCACCGAAGAGCACCACGTGAATGGCTCCCTGCATCAAGGTGGCCTCGCCAGAGCCCAGGGTGATGCTGGCGATCACAGCTGTCATGACGAAGAGCACCAGTCCCATGGGATTGAGACCCAAGGCGATGTGCTGATGGATGATCAGCGAGACGATGGCGATAGTCGGGATCGTCAGACCGATACTGGCAATGGCGGAGCCGAGTGACAGGTTGATGCTCGTCTGAACCTCGTTGCGCGTGGCTGCGCGAACGGCGGTGACCGACTCGGGGAGCAGGACGAGCAGGGCGATGACGAGCCCGACGACTGCCTGCGGGGCACCCACGGCGTGGATTGCATATTCAAGGGGCGTCGAGAGTGTCTCGGCAATGCCGACGACGGCGACGAGGCTGACGAGGAGCAAGGCGGCTGATCGGGTGGATTGGCGCATCGTGGGCCTGTAGGCGAGAAGATCGGCGCGATCGTCGGCAGCTTCAGGGAGTGCGACGACCTGAAAGTCCTCTGGGTGGCGGATGGTCTGGACGAAGATGAACAGCAGATAGAGGGCGAGGCATGAAGTGGCGGCAAAGAGCAGCTGAGACGTTGAGAAGGTGGGCCCTGGTGTCTTCAGGGTGAACGATGGCAGGACGAGAGTCAATGCTCCCATCGTGAGCAGCGTGGCGAGCAGGGTGGCTGTCCCTGATCGCTGGAAACGCACCACCTGGGTGTGTCGAGATGCCACCAGGATCGAGATGCCGATCACGCCATTGGCCACAATCATGAATGAGGCGAAGACCGTATCGCGGGCCACCGTGGTTGAGTCTTGGCTGTGACCGACCATCATCGAGATGATCAGCGATGCCTCGATGACGGTGACGCAGAGTGCCAGGATGATCGCCCCAAGTGGCTCGCCCACCCGGTGGGCGATGACCTCGGCGTTGGTCACCGCAGCGAGGACCGAGACGATCAGGCCGGCCACGGGGATGATGACAAAGATCCGGTGTGGGTGTGCCAGCAAACATCCCGCCAGCACCAAGATGCCGAAGAGTGGAGCGAGATAGGGCTGAACCCGTCCAGAGGTGCGTTCCATCTCAGGGGGTGACGATATTGAAGGCCGGCGTCGGCATCTCGAGATATCCGAGCAGCTCGCCAAGAATCGCAGGATCACCGGTCACCTCGATGGCACCCGTGCCGAGGGCGTCGTCGAGGGTCACGAGCCCGATGGCAATCCCAAAGGCGGTGGTGATGAGTGGCACCCGGGCGAGGCGAAACACGGTGGATCCTTCGGGAGCATTCCCGAGTCGATGATGGAGGGCGCCGTTGCGCAGCTCAAGCACATAGGAGGACTCCTCGTCGGTGATGTCGAACCCGATGACGAGGTGACGATCCCATGATCGAGGACCGTTGATCCTGGCGCCGAGCGCGTTGAATAGCTGCGACACCGTCAAGGCAGAGACGAGTTCGAACGACCCCAAGGCCAGAGGGGAGACGTAGACCCCGGAGCGAAGCTCGAGCGCTCCGGTCAGGAAGGCATTCCTCCAGGTGGCATTCTCGGTTCCGTATGCCACCTGTTCCATGGTGTCCGCAAGGAGTGTGCGAGCAGCCTCATTGGTGTCATCGGCGAAGACCAAGTGCTTGCACACCTCCATGCACCACCGATAGTCGCCTTCCTCGAAGGCCTGACGGGCCACCTCGAGGGTGGCCTCGGGTCCCCCCATGGCGGCCACGTAGCGGTGACCGGCCTCGACTGGTGGATGGGTCCACAGGTTCGCGGGGTTTGCGTCATACCAGCCCATGTAGCGCTGGTAGATGGCCTTAACATTGTGCGAGACCGATCCGTAATAGCCGTGGGTGTGCCACTGCTCCGCGAGGGAAGGTGGCATCTCCATCGTTTCCGCGATCTCTGAGCCGGTGAGACCAGAATTCATAAGGCGCAGCGTCTGGTCGTGGAGGTAGAGATACATGTCGCGCTGCATCGAGAGGAACTCAACGGCGCGCTCTCGACCCCAGGTCGGCCAGTGATGCGAGGCGAAGACCAGATCAAGATCCTCGCCGAACAGGTCGATCGTCTCGGTGAGGTAACGGGCCCACCCGTGGGCATCGCGCACCTGAGCGCCACGGATGGTGAGGATGTTGTGGAGGGTATGCGAGGTGTTCTCGGCAGTGCACAGGGCACGAAGTTGGGGAAAGTAGAAGTTCATTTCCGCAGGGGCTTCGGTGCCGGGTGTGACTTGGAAGACGATTGCCACCCCATCGATGACCATCTCTTGCCCGGTGGCGGTGATCTCGAAGGTGGGAGCGATCAAGGTCGTCGCTCCGAGCGAGTTGGTCTGACCCAACCCAGATCCGATCTGGCCGGAGGGGCCTTTCGGGATCCCGGCGCCGTACATGTAGACCGCTCGCCTCGCCATGGCCGGACCGGCGTAGACGTTCTCGGAGATGGCGGCCTCAAGGACTCCGGCCGGTGCGATCACGTGGGTCCGACCGGCATCAACGTCCTCTTGCGAGATGATGCCCTTGACGCCCCCGAAGTGATCGATGTGACTGTGGGTATAGATCATGGCGAGGACGGGTCGGTTCCCACGGTGTTCTGAGTACAAGCTGAAGGCTGCGGCAGCCGTCTCCTTGCAGACCAGCGGGTCGATCACGATGATCCCGGTGTCGCCTTCGATGATGCTCATCACCGAGATGTCGAACCCCCGCAGCTGATAGATGCCGGGGACGACCTCAAAGAGGCCATCTTTCACAAGCAATTGGCTTTGGCGCCAGAGGCTGGCGTTGGCGGTCGAGGGTGCGGGAGCGTCGAGGAACTCATAGGCGTCGAGGTCCCAGACCAGGTGGCCATCATCGGCGTGGATCTGGCGAACTGCAGCTCGACCGATGAACCCCCTGGTGGCATCGTCTACGTCATCAGTGTTGTGAAAGGGAAGGTGCGTTGCTGCTTCCGCCAGGATCGCTGCGGTATGTGCGGTCGCCTCGTTGGCCATCATTTCTCCCTGTGCTCGTCGATGCATGCTCCATCTTGGCGGAGAACACGGCTCGGGTGGATCAATCGGCGGGTTCGCCCAAGCGACCTTCGACGGCATCAATGGAACTGCGGTCGACGGTGCCGGGGGAGCCCAGCGATACTCCGGGCGGAAGCTCGACGTGGAGGGTCTCGCAGTGATCGATCTCCACCGTTCCCTCGGCAAGGGTCAGGCCCATGACATGACCGCCGGTGCGACGCTCATCATCGATGAAGTGGAGGTGATAGCCCGGTACTTCGAGTCCGGAGGTCGCGTCTGGAAACCGAAACCCTACAAGCGTGCCGACGGCAGACTCGAGATCGAAGGTGGTCTGGTCCTTGACCACTTCGGAGAGCGGCGGATAAGGGGGGTGCTGTCGACGCACGCTTCGAAGAGCGAGGTCGCGGAACGATCCGTGCACACGCAGGGCGAGGATGGGCGATCCTGGTGGAGCCGCTTCATCGATCTGAGCGAGGAGTGACGCGAGGTCGAGGGTGCTGGTGATCTCGAGGGTCGTCTCAGGCCGGAACAGGCAGGCGACGGCGAAGGGCGTGCGGACGTCGAGTGAGAGCTCGCTGATGGCGCCGTCTGCATCGATCAGCCATGGAACTCCGTCGAGGATGATCAGCTCACCGCCAAGGTGCTGCACGGTGCCGATACCGGTGTCGCCGAGGCGCAGGAGCTCTCCGAGTGAGGCATCCCCGTCATAGTCCCCGGCCATGAGTGCATCGATGGTGCCGGCCTGGACCGCGCGATGCTCCTCGACGGGATCGTGATCGAGGCCAGCGAGAGTCAGGGCTCGAAGGTGGATGGCTCCGATGAGTCGGTCATCGACCACTTCTCGTGGCACGGATCGTCCCCTAGCGCATGGCGACGACGTTGATGTCCTCGTCGCGCCAGAGATCGAACCGCTCTTCAGGGAGCCTGAGGCAGTGTGTGGGATTCAGTGCTGTGACGAAGTCAGGCTCGTGGCTGACGACGACGATGGTTCCCTCCCAGCGAGAGAACATGTGACCAACCGCCTCGACGGAGGCCGGATCAAGGTTGTTGGTCGGCTCGTCAAGGATCAGCAGGTTGCACCCGCCGGCTGCCAGCATGGCGAGGCCGAGCTTGGCGCGCTCCCCACCTGACAGAGAGCCGGCATCTTGCTCCATGGCCGCACCGCTGAGGCCGAAGGAGCCAAGGAGCGCTCGCCGTTCGGCTTCTGTGTCGAGGACCGAATCATCGACGTTGGACAGGGACGAGGCATCAAGATCGATCTGCTCGTGCTCTTGTGCGAAATACCCGAGACTGACGTTATGGCCGATCTCGATGGTGCCGGTGGTCGGCGTCTGGACGCCAGCGAGGCAGCGCAGGAGACTCGACTTCCCGGCGCCGTTCTTGCCAACGACAGCGATGCGATCACCGCGACCGGCCTGAAGGCGGACCTTGGAGAGGATCTTCTTCGAGCCGTAGGCAACGCTCAGGTTGTAGACATCGAGAGGGATGTCACCCGACCTCGTAGGGGTAGGGAGCTTGAGATTGACCTTCTTGTCGCGTCGAAGGACCTCGGTCCGGTTGTCCTTGATCCGATCAACGCGTCGGTCGAGTGCCTTGGCCGTCTTCGCCCGCTTCTCGGTCTGACCTCGCATCGAGTTGGCGAGCTCGGAGAGTCGTCGGATCTCCTTCTCTTCCTGAGCTGCTGACTTCTCTCGCTGCGCTTGGTCCTCGGCGAGCGACGACATGAAGGTCGTGTAGTTGCCCTTGTATTCCGTGAGGCGCGCATCGGCGAGGTGGAGGACTTTGGTGATCGCCTTGTCGAGGAGGTCGAGGTCGTGACTGATGACCAGCAACGTTCCGTTGAACGAGATGAGCTCGTCCATGAGCCACCGCTTGGCGGAGAGGTCGAGGTGGTTGGTCGGCTCATCGAGGATCATGATCTCGGGACCCTGGAACAAAAGTCTGATGATGTCGACGCGACGTCGTTGTCCGCCAGAGAGCGACTCGATGTCCTCGAAGAGCAGGTCCTGGCGCAGGCCGATACCGTCGGCGAGTCGGGCCATCGTTGCTTCAGCCTCATAGCCGCCGAGCTCGCCGTAGCGCTGCTCGATGTCACTGAAGGTCTCGATGTTCTCCGAGGAGGGATCACCGGCCATGGCATGACGAGCGGCATTGAGCTGCTCGTCGAGGACGTCAAGGCCTCGTGAGCTGAGTACATGGGAGAAGCCACTGGGATCGATGCCGAGGCCCTTGGGGTCTGGGACCTGGGGGAGGAACCCCATCTGGCCGACGATCTTGACGTCACCAGTTGAGTGGACCTCTGGGTCCGGTGATCCGACCAGTACGGAAATCAGGGTGGACTTGCCGGTGCCATTTCGCCCGACGATGCCGACCTTCTCTCCGGTGGCGACAAGGAAGGAGGCCTGCCGGGCCAGCACGCGCTGGCCAATTTCGATGGTGAGGTCGGTTCCAGTGATCATGAGCGGGGAGCGTCAATCCTCCCACAGGCTGAGGACGCCACCGAACAGGCGTCGATACGCTGGTGGGCATGGCGAAACCGATGGACGAATCACACCTCGATCTCAACCGTCGGTCATGGGACGAGCGGACACCCCTGCATGTGGCCAGCCCCCTCTATGACCTTGACTCGTTCGTCGCTGGCCGTTCGACGCTTCACCCGTTCGAACCGGCAGAGTTGGGGCCAGTCGAGGGCTGCACGCTGCTCCATCTGCAATGCCACCTCGGGACGGACACCCTGTCATGGGCTCGACGAGGAGCGACGGTCACCGGATTGGACTTCTCCGGTGCATCGATCGAAGCCGCTACGAAGCTCGCGGCGCAGTGCGGCCTCGAGGCCACCTTCGTTGAGGCGAATGTCTACGATGCGGCGGAGGTTCTCGGTGAGACCTATGACGTGGTCTACACCGGCCTCGGGGCGCTGAACTGGCTCAACGATGTCGATGCCTGGGCTGACGTGGTGGCCCACCTGGTGGCCCCCGGCGGACGGTTCTATCTGCTTGAGTTCCACCCGCTGCTGTTCGTGCTGTCGGACGATGATCTGGTGCTTGATCCGACCTTTAGCTACTTCCATGATCCTGCTGGCATTACGGTCGAGGATCCCTCTGACTATGCGGACGCGACGGTGCAACTCGAGGAGCGACGCACGATCGAGTGGGCGCACACGATCGGCGACGTCGTTACCGCGCTGATCGATGCTGGACTCGAGATCCAGATGCTGCGAGAGCACGACGTGATCGCCTTCGAGCCGTGGCCCTTCCTTCAACGGGTCGACGGTGAGGCTGCGCTCTGGCGCTCGCCTGCGGGAAAGGCTCACGTGCCATTGGAGTACTCCCTTCTGGCGACGAAACCTGTGCGCTGACAAGAACCTCGACGCGACGATGCCGGCCCGAAGGCCGGCATCGTTCGTCTTCATGAACCGAGTGGTTCAGCTGAGAAGCTTGGCCTTCTGTGCCTCGAACTCAGCGTCGGTGAGGACGCCCTGCGACTTGAGGTCGGCCAGCTTGGCCAGTTCGTCGGCAGAAGTGCCAGAACCGGTGCCGGCGGCCTGCTTGACGTAGCTGTTGAATGCCTCCTGCTGGGCCTTGGCGGCATCTACCTGGTGCTGCTGCATCTTGCCGCCGCGGGCGATCAGGTAGATCAGGACGCCCAGCATCGGCAGGAAGAAGATGAAGATCAGCCAAATCGCCTTTGCGACGCCACCCATGTCGTGACTGCGGAAGATGTCGATCACGCACTGGATTGCAATGAAGATCCAGAGGAAGAAGATGAAGAAGATGAAGATGGTCCAGAACAGGTTCAGGAGTGGGTAGCTCGAAGCAATAGTCAGTAGGTCCATTGTTGGGTCCTTTCGAAGGAATCGTGTTGATGCAACCTAACAGAGGGAAATGCTCGAATCGCTCATGGGGGGGGCGTCGAACTCAGCGGTTCACCCTGAGTGCCGCAGACTTGTGAGACGTTGATCGATCAGTGCGTCGTCGTCGACGGTAACTTCGAGCAACTTGCGACGGCTCTGTCTCCCATGGACGATTCGGATGGCACGAGGCTTGACGGCGAGCGCACGGGCTACCGCCTCGATCACCGCCTCGTTGGCCGCCCCCTCGACGGCCCGTTCTCGAACCCGGACGGACAGGCTGCCGGCCTTGGTGCCACCGACCTTGGGGACGCGAGCCCCTGGTTGGACATGGATGGCGAAGCGCACGGCAAACGCCCTAGTGGGCGAAGTCCCAAGATCCGATGCCCTTTTCATAGTGCCGAACCACGTTCTTGGCGATGAGGATCTTGTGGACCTCGTCGGGACCGTCGGCGAGACGCAGGGTGCGAGCACCGAGGTACATGCGACCCAACGGCAGGTCATTCGACACGCCTGCGGCACCCCACACCTGGATGGCCCGATCCACCACCCGCGAGTAGGCGGCGGGTACGTAAATCTTGAGGGCGGAGATGTCTGTCCGAGCTTCAGGGTCGCCGGCATCGACCTTCTCGGCAGCCTTGATGGTCATCATCCTGGACGTCTGCAGGTCGATGTAGCTGTCGGCGATAAAGCCCTGGATGAACTGCTTGTCCTTGAGGAGTCCACCATGGACTTCTCGGGTGAGCGCCCGCTCGACCATGAGGTCGAAGGCCCGCCACATCTGACCGACTGAGTTCATGCAGTGGTAGATCCGCCCTGCGCCAAGGCGGTCCTGGGCGGCCTCGTGGCCCTGGCCGACGCGCCCGAGGGCATTGTCCACTGGTACGCGCACATTGTCGTAGATGACCTCGCAGTGATCGGAGGTTGGGCTTCCCCAGATACCGATACCGCGGACGATGTCGACGCCGGGAGTGTCGGTGGGGACGATGATCTGGACCATCGAACCAGACCGACCCTCGGCTCCGGTGGGGTCGTCAGCTCGACACATCACGATGAAGAAATCCGCCTCGATGCCATTGGAGGTGAACCACTTGTGCCCGTTGATGACCCACTCGTTGCCCTCCCGTCGAGCGGTGGTCTTGAGGGACCGTGGATCCGATCCGGCGTTCTCAGGCTCGGTCATCGAGAATCCGGACTCCATGGTCCCCTCGATCAGCGGGAGGAGCCACTTCTGCTTCTGCTCTTCGGTGCCGTACTTGGCCAGGATCTTCTGGTTGCCGCTGTTGGGGGCGACCACGCCGAACATGCTGGCGGCCCCCACTGCGTAGGCAAGGATCTCGTTCATATAGGCGTGGGGTAGGAAGTCGAGGCCCATTCCCCCATATTCCTGAGGAAGATGGGGGGCCCAGAGGCCGGCCTGCTTGACCTTCTGCTTGATGTCCTCGCGGCCCGCTTGCGCCGCAGCGCGAATCTCGTCCGAGAGAGCGACGCCTTGGCGCTGGGGCCAGAGCTCCGCTTCTCGAGGCAGCACGTGCTCGTTGATTAGTGCAGCGGTGCGGAGACGGACGTCATTGGTGAAGTCGTCGACGGAATTGATGGGGGTGACGGTGATCGGCATGAACTGTGTTCTAGCAAGGAATGACCCTCGTCCGGGTGTCCGACCCCGGTCTCGCTGAGTGTTTGTTGTCTCAATCTTCCACTTTGCATTGAGAACCAGCGAAGTATCGAAGGGTTCACAGAGTGGGGTCTGCCCCAACTTCAGTTGGCTCCCGTGTAGTCATGGTTGGTGAGGTTGCAGCCCGCCCAGTTGTAGCCACTACAGACAGGGGTAGCTCCGGCCACTTCGACCCCTGCGGCCTGCGCCCCGACGAACATGCCCAAACTCGCCAACACCAAAAGGAGCTTCCCGATCACATCGAGCACTTTCGGCCGCCGGGATCGACGAACCGCTCGGACGAATACTCCGTTGCTGGTCATCCCAACACGTTCTCGCCAGTTGCTGGTTTCGGAATCTGGTTGCCCAGGCGTCACGTCGACTTTGCCTTGTGGGCAAAGACCAGGGAAATACTGAGTGCGCTCAAGAGGTGGCCCGCGCCGTAGCAACCGAAGAGGTCCGAGTACCACGGCGACTGAAAGCCCGCTGTCGGGTTGATGGCTTCGAGGAGATAGCCGACCGACCAAATCATCGCACTCGCAACGCCGATGACCGCTGCGAGTGCGCCGAAGCGACCGCTCAGGTGACGGAGGTGGCTCGCAAGGGCAATCGAGACGAGAGCCGTGCCAACGGTCGCCAGTATCCATGAGTAACTCGACCCAGTGGGCATGGCGTAGAGGCCGAAGAAGCCGAGCCCCCAGATGAGCAAGCCAATCGCTGCGAGGGAGATTGTCCCTACCGATGCGTGGATTCTGTCGGGGCAGTCACACCCGACGGGGCACAGCTTGTCGGCGGCGAGAAGGTGCTTGCCGAGCGTCACTGCGACGAGCGAAAGTGAGATGAACCCACAGATGAGACCGACTGCGTAGGCGAAGTACCCAAAGCGGAGTCCACCCACACTGGAGAGGTTTGAGGGCGAAATCGCATAGGGGAGTGTTGAAACTGCTCCAACGAGGGCGCCGACTGCAGCGAATACCATTGCCGCCCGGCCGATTCGTCGGACGAGATGCTCCGTGAAGCCAATGATCGCGACGGCCACCAAGAGCGGTCCAGCCACTTCAAGTGCCCAGCCGAGGTGGGAGGAGCGATCGGAAATAAGCAGGAACCAACCGAGTCCCCAGATCAAAAATCCAAGGATTGCGGCCATGAGCACCGGAGTACTGGCGGCGACGGGTGTTCGCGTGTTGGACATTGTGGCTCCTGATCCCGGTGGACGATAAAGGGGAATAGCGTTGATAACAATGTAATATCACAGAAACGTTGGGAGGAGCGGTAGTCCCTTCAATCGAGCGTGCACGGCTGCAGGCCAAGAGCATTGGGGGGGCGGCGGGGCAAGCAGACCAAGGGGTCCGCGGCTTATGGCATCGGTGGCCTGGTTCGAGGCCGTGGTGATGCCATCCGCCTCGCCCCACTTGTGGCGTCACGCAGGTTCATTGGGTCGACGCGACGTGCGGGTTCGATGAGGTTGCTGACCGTTGTTCGGCGGGCCCGCTCGGCGAATGCACCCGGGTAAGGAGTCCGTGGTCGACGGACTGAACTGCCGCGGGCAGGGAGCGCTCCCCACGGGCAGTGCGTGAGACGCAGAGAGTCGTGTTGACAACGCCACGAAAAGTGATTTACGGGTTGCGAATCTCAGTATGAGTGATCCAGTAGAAACGCGTGGAAAAGGTTCCACTGTGAATCGGTTGGGTCGCCTCGGTAGTCCTTGACGTAATCGTGTTGGCCAGAATTCGCGACTCACCCGCCAAATTGCCCTCACGCTCTATGATCTGGAACTGTCCATGGTTACCTGTCGGTAACCATGGACAAGGACAACCAAGGGGAGAGATATGACGGCCAGCTATGACGAGGCAGTCGAGCAGGTCACCGGGCCTGGGCAGATCTTTGAGCTCACCGAAGCGGTGGTGGACGGCGTAGCGCAGCGGTTGTTCAAGAACGCTCCGGCGAACCTTGGTGCAATCTTCGCCAATGCGCGAGGCAAGGACGAGACCTTCCTCGTCTACGAGGACGAGCGCTGGAGTTTTGACGATGTCATGCGGCACGTCGATGCGTTCGCAACGGCACTGGTTGAGACCTTTGGCATCAAAAAGGGCGATCGCGTGGGCATCGCCATGCGGAACCTTCCTGAATGGATCATCTCCTTCGCCGCCATCTTGTCGGTCGGTGGGGTGTCAGTCTCCCTCAACGCATGGTGGACTGAAGAGGAGCTGGACTACGCCATCGGCGACTCGGGACTGAGTCTCTTGATCGCTGATCCCGAGCGAGTCGAACGAGCTCACGCTCCGGCAGCCAATCACCACTGCGCCATCGTGGTGGTGCGCTCAGACACCCTCGAGCCGCTCGCCACAGGGGTTCAGCGCTTCGAAGAGGTGATCACGCTTGGGGACGCAATGCCGGTGGTCGAGGTCAGTCCGGACGATGATGCGACGATTCTCTATACCTCCGGGACAACCGGGTTCCCGAAGGGAGCAGTCTCCACGCATCGTGCGGTCACCCAGGGGTTGATGGCATTTTGGGCAAATACCACCGTGGCCACGGCTCGCAAGGGTGAGAACCTGCTGGGTGGCAGCGTCAGCAATCCGCCAAGTTTCATCTTGATCGTGCCCCTGTTCCATGTGACTGGGTGCGTCCCGGTGATGATGAGCTGCTTTGGGATGCAGCTCAAGCTCGTCATGATGCACCGATGGGACCCCGAGCAGGCACTCCGGCTGATCGAGGTCGAAAAGGTAACCACCTTCGTCGGCGTGCCGACGCAGTCTTGGGACATGCTGGAGAGCCCCAACTTTGCCAAGTACGACACCAGCTCGCTGGCCAGCGTCGGCGGGGGAGGGGCTCCGGCCCCCGCCAAGTTGGTCGAGCGTGTCGAGGGAGGCTTCAAGCGGGGTCGTCCGAACATCGGCTACGGCATGACCGAGACCAATGCCTTTGGTCCGAGCAACACTGGCGATGACTACGTCGAGCACCCCACATCGACCGGTCGAGCCCGCACCACCATCATGGACGTCGAGATTCGTGACGAGACAGGCGTGCCACTCCCGACTGGTGAGCGTGGCGAAATCTGGATGAAGGGCCCCAACATCATCCGTGGGTACTGGAATCGTCCTGAGGCCACGGCGGAGACCATCGTTGATGGATGGCTTGCCTCTGGCGACCTGGGGCGAATCGACGACGAAGGCTTCTTGTACATCGAAGACCGAGCCAAGGACATGGTGCTGCGGGCCGGCGAGAACGTGTACTCAGCGGAGGTCGAGAGTGCGATCTATGACCACCCCGGGATTTACGAGGCGGCAGTCTTCGGCGTTCCGCACGAACGGTTGGGCGAAGAGGTTGCCGTGGTGATCCACCGGAAGGCAGGGTCGAATCTCGACGCCGACGAGTTGCGAGACTTCTTGCACGGGAAGTTGGCCGCCTTCAAAATTCCCAGCCGGATTGCGTTCAGCGACGACCGACTCCCTCGCAACCCCTCCGGCAAGATCCTCAAGCGAGACCTGCGGGAGACGTTCTTCACCGAGGGCTGAGATCGATGCCTGCCATGCGGGCTCCTTCAATCACATAGTGAGCCAGCGGCATCTCCCTGGCCTGCTCGATGGGGGTGAACTGAGCGAGGTCTGAGCTGCCGGCGCATTCATCGAGCAGGGTGCCAGATGTTGTCGTGACCTCGTAGATGATGCGGATGCTATGGACAACCTCGCCGTTGCGGCGAGTGCGGACGTCGCTCACGATGCCAAGCTGGGGTCCAATCACGGCATGGAGACCAGTCTCCTCGGCGAACTCCCGCACGAGCGCTTCAGTGGGGTGCTCCCCGTGCTCGACGCCGCCGCCGGGCAAGAACCAGCGACCCTGGACCTCGGTCAGGTCCGAGGCGCGCACCAAGAGGATCTGATCGTCGGCGAGGTGGACTCCGTAGGTGGCGATCCGCTGGATGGCACTGCGTCGGCGTTCTTCTGCCATGGGCTCAGCGGGTTTTGGGGAATCCAAGGTCGACCGATGAGGACGCGGGGTCGGGCCAGCGGGTGGTGACCACCTTGGTCCGTGTGTAGAAGTCGATGCCGGCCGGGCCGTACATGTGGGCATCGCCGAACAGCGAGTCCTTCCAGCCTCCGAAGCTGTAGGTCGCCACGGGGACGGGAATCGGTACGTTCACTCCAACCATCCCGCAGGTGACTTCGGCGGTGAACTGTCGGGCTGCACCACCATCTCGGGTGAAAATCGCCACGCCATTGCCATATTGGTTGGCGTTGACCAACTCGATGGCTTCCGTATACGTGGCGGCGCGCACGACGCTCAAGACTGGACCGAAGATCTCATCGTCGTAGACGGCCATGCCGGGGCGGACATTGTCGATGAGTGAGGCCCCCACGAAGAAGCCGTCGGCAGCATCGCCTTCGAGCTGCATTGTTCGTCCATCGACGACGACCGTGGCACCCTCGTCGGCGGCACCGGCGACGTAACTTGCGACTTTGTCTCGGTGCTGGCGGGTGATGAGCGGTCCCATCTCGCTCGCTGGGTCGGTGCCGGGACCGATCACGAGCTTGTTCATACGCTCAGCAATGGCCGCGATCAGCGGATCGGCGATCTCGCCGACCGCCACGACGACAGAGACCGCCATGCATCGCTCGCCAGCCGAGCCATAGGCGGCAGAGACGGCCGAGTCAGCGGCGACGCCGAGGTCGGCATCGGGCAGGACCACCATGTGGTTCTTGGCTCCGCCAAGCGCCTGGACCCGCTTACCAGCTGCCGTGCCCCGGGAGTAGATCGACTTGGCAATGGGCGTCGACCCGACGAAGCTCACGGCGTCGATTCCCGGGTGCTCGAGGAGGGCGCCGACCACGTCACCATCGCCCTGCAGGACGGTGAAGACGCCATCGGGGAGACCTGACTCCTTGAGCAGCTCGGCGAGCCGCATGGCAGGGGAGGGGTCCTTCTCAGAGGGCTTGAGGATCATGGCATTGCCGCAGGCAAGGGCATTGGCCGTCATCCAGAGGGGCACCATGACGGGAAAGTTGAACGGTGTGATGCCAGCCACTACGCCGACCGCTTGTCGCAGTGAGTTGACGTCGACGCCGGAGGAAACCTGGCTAGAGAACCCACCCCGCAGGTGACTGCCGAGGCCGCAGGCGAACTCGATGTTCTCGAGGCCACGGGAGATCTCGCCAAGGGCATCGCTGTGGACCTTGCCGTGCTCGGCGGTGATGATCTCCGCCAGCTCGTCGCGGTGTGCGTTGACGAGGTGGCGGAATGAGAACAGAACCTCGGTCCTCGTCGACATCGATGAGAGGCCCCAGGAGGCGGCTGCGGTGCGTGCTGAACTCACGGCCAATTCGATCTCGGCCGAGGGAGCAAATGGGACCTGCGCCTGAACCACCCCGGTCGCAGGATTGAATACGTCACCCCAGCGATCTGTATCCGATGGGGTAGGGGCACCGTTGATCCAATGGGTGATCTTGCGCACTGCTATCGCTCTCCTCGTGTGTGCCGGGAACTCAATAGCTCGCAGCACTGTTGAGGTTAGCGCTGAGGTCGCCTGGCCTCGCCTCGCTACACTCTGGAACGTATTCAAGGGAGGCACTGTGAGGCACGACGACCATGAGCAGATCCTGGCGCTCAAGCACGCCTACTTCAGGACGCTGGACCTCAAGGAGTTTGACCGGCTTGGCGAACTTCTGACCGAAGATTGCGAGGCGGGCTACGACGGGGGGAACCTCTCATTCACTGGTCGCGCCGCGATCGTTGAGTTCCTGAGCACTTCATTGAGCGACCCGGGGATCATCTCTGAGCATCATGGTCACCACCCGGAGATCAATTGGATCTCCGACGATGAGGCGATGGGTGTCTGGTACCTCGAAGATCGGGTCATCATCCCTGCCGCCGACCTCGAGATCGGCGGGACGGCGTTCTACGAGGATCGCTACCTTCGGGTGGACGGTCACTGGCGGATCGCCGCCACGGGATATTCACGCGTCTTTGAAGAGCGCCGTGCCTTCTCCACCAGAGAGCTTCAGTCGTTCACCAGTCGATTCTGAGGATGATTGGGGTAGCCGGAGTCCCGAGTTTCGAGGCAGCAACCGACGTCACTGCAGGCTCGCGTCCCGGTACATTCTCCGTCCTCCTGAGCGACGAATGGTGCGTTGTTGGGAAGCCAAATGGCGGCTACATGGCTGCGGCGATGATTCGTGCGGCGACGATGGAGTTGGCTCGGCGGGGACAGCAACATCCAGACTGCGTGGCCATCACCTCCACCTTCCTCGGAGCACCGGATCCGACCGACGCGATCATCGACGTCTCCGTGCTCCGTGCCGGTCGAGGGGTCAGTCAAGTGAGAGCCACCCTGCTCCAAGACGGGCAGCCGATGGTGGAGAGCCAGTTGGTGATGTCTCGCCTCAAGGCACCAGATCGGCTCTATGACAGCGCGCCGGTGCCAGAGATGACCCCATTGGATCAGTGCATTCGCGGGGAATCAGGGGAGGGCCCCTTCGAGCACCGGGTCATGATCATGGAGGGGACACGAGTGCTCTATGACCCGTTGACCGCAGTCTTCAACCAAGGGTTCGACGACGGTCTTGCTGAGGTTCGAGGTTGGGCCGAATTCGAAGACGGACGAGCAGTCGATGCACTGGCCCTGCACTACCTGATCGACTGCATGCCTCCCGCAACGTTTCCGCTCCAATCCGCCGGTTGGGTGCCGACGCTCCAGCTGACCTCGTATTTGCGAGCCCACCCCGCACCAGGACCGGTGATCATCCGGCAGAAGGCGCAAGTCATCGATGCCGGCTTCGTTGACGAGGTCTGCGAGATATGGGACTCGACAGGTCGATTGGTGGCGCAGGGCACCCAGCTGGCGAAGGTTCGCTTCGCCTGACGCCAATTCAGCGCAGCATCGCCCCGACCGCGAGCCCGAGGCCTCCCGCAGCCAAGCCTGCCGCCATGGTGCCGATCAAGATCCCGAACGCTGAGGTGATTCGGCGGACCTCGATGAGCCTCGCCGCTTCAAACGCGAGGGTGGAGGCGGTGGTGAATCCACCGAGGAAGCCAGCGAGGAGGGCGATGCTCAGTGTCCCAGGGCGATGTTGATAATCGGTGATGCCGAGCAGCAGTCCAGCGACGCCTGAGCCAGCGACGTTGATGGCCATGGTTCCCCAGGGGAGATGGCGGCCGAACAGAGCGGAGATAGCGAGGTCGCAAAGGTATCGACACATGGCCCCGAGCCCACCGAGCGCCATGACCCACAGGGCGAGAGTCACGTCGTCGCTCGGTTTCTGATGAAGGCGCTTCCCATTGCGATGCCAATGCACACTGCTGCGAGGGGCAGGATCAGGGCCATGATCAGGTTGAGGGCTGCCGTGCCCCATGATCCGAGATGCCCGAGCGTCAGGAGCCCGGTGATGATCGACGAGAAGGTGGTCCACCCGCCGAGGACTCCAGTGCCAAGGAACAGACGGAGGGTGACCGCATCGGGCCGAGCGGTGAACAGCGAACCACCGAGGATCCCGAGCAGGAGGGCTCCGACGGTGTTAATCGTCATGATGGTCCACGGGAACGAGTTCGGGGCGAGATGAACGTGTGCGGTGACTCCGTAGCGCGCCACCGTCCCAAGGCTCCCGCCCACAAACACCGCTCCTGCATGAAGGAGGGTGGGCCGAGTGGCGTGACCCGGCCGAGCATCTTCGATGTCAGGGTCGAGCAGAGGGAGGCCGACGTCGCCATCGTGACGCTCGTTCATGAGCCCCGGAGTCTCGCGTGCATCAGTCCTCACTCTACTGTCGGGTCGAGCAGCGATAATGTTCGACGATGGAACCAAGCAGTGACCTTCGCCTTGCCACAGATGCATTTCTCGATCGCCTGCACCGGATCTCGACTGCACAGTTCGACCTCGACACTCCGTGTGAGGGTTGGAACGTCGCCGACCTGATCAATCATGTGGCCGTCGGCAGCGCCATGGCGGTCGCCTCGGTCGAAGGAGCCTCGACGGAGGAAGCTGCCGCCATCATGTCGTCGCGGGTCGAGGGTGAGTTGGTCGCAGTGTGCCGACATCAGTTGAGTGCTGCAGTATCGGCGCTCGAAGGACCGATTGCCCATGAGGACATCGTCCACCACCCGGTTGGGGACGTTCCGGCCAGTCAACTGCTCAGCTTCCGGATCGGCGACCTGACGCTTCACAGCTGGGACCTCAGCCGAGCTACTGGCATGAACGAGGCGTTGCCGCAGGCACTCGTGGAGCGGTCGTGGGCAGATTTTTCGCCCATGGAGCCCTTCATCGGCAGCATCGGGATGTTCGGTGACGGCCCGTCGGGGTTGCTCGGCGAGGATGCGGATCTCCAGGCTCGGCTCCTTGACCTCACGGGCCGGCGCGCCTGATTCGGCCCTGTTGCCCTGTCTTCATGGCGAGCCGCTAGGTCAGCTCTGATTCGAGTTAGATGAGCGAGGGCCTCAAGGCACCGAAGAGGCCGAGGCAGCCAACGACGGAGACGAGCGTGAGAATCCAGGCCAGCCGGGGCCGTCCTGCGATTGCGGTTCCCACGACACCAAGGTCAGTTATCAGGCATCCGACGAAGAGCAACCCGCTCCATGAGCGAGAGGATCCACCGAGGGTCCAGATTGCTGCTGCGCAACCGCCAAGCAGCCCGACTCCGACGATGATCACCGAAGTGGAGGGCATCCGCTGGGGGAGTCCCCGGACGCCGGTGGCGTGATCGTCATCACGGTCAGCAAGCGTGTTGATGAAGTGTGCACCGACGCCGAGGAGGCATGCAGCCGCCATCAGGCCGGGGCGAGGCCAGGCCTGGGTCGGTGGAGCCAGAGTGACAAAGGCCGGGAGCAGGGCGAACGACAGCCCATAGGGGAGTGGGCTCAGGATCGTGCCTTTGAGCCCTGCGTTGTACGCCCAGGCCGATCCGATCGCCACGAGGTGCACTGCGGTGGCTCGCCAGCCTGAGAGCAGCGAGAGCGGCACGCAAGCCACGAGCGCCAGGAATGATGCAGTGCGAACGGTCGAGACCGTCACAAGGCCTGCGGCGATCGGCTTGTCGGTCCGTCCGACAGATCGATCACGCTCGGCGTCGATCCAGTCGTTACTCCAACCCGTCGAGAGCTGACCCGACAAGACGGCGACTGCGACAGCGATACATCCAATCACGGCGCGTCCATTGAGAGCGGCGAGGCCGGTCGTGAGCGCCACGACGGCCATAGTCGGTGGCAGGTGGCTCGCTCGGAGCAGGCCGGCCGTGCTGCTCAAGACACGTGGGCGTTGAGCGGGCGTCGACGTCACGGCGTCGGCTCCATCTCGTCACCGTACCGTCGAAGGGGAATTGATGGAAAGCCGAGGACGTAGCGGAGTGTCATCGGGATCAATCCGTATAACTTTACATAATGAGCATTATCGGCTGAAGCGTACTCGTTGGGCGTTGGGCAAATCAGCGCCTTGCAGCCCGATCGGTTACCCGTCGAATCCGCAGCGGATGGCGAGCTGACCATAGAGATGCTGCTTGTGGATGGCAAAGACCTTCGAATCCTTCTCCGCCATCTGGGCTGCTCGCTCAACCGCCACCTCGAGCAGTGACTCCTCGCTGGCGAGGTCCGATGCGATGCCAGCCGCCACGGCCTCATCGCCCGCAAAGCGCTTTCCGGTCAGGAGCGCCTCGGCGACCGTTGGCATCGGCAGGTGGGCAATCACTCCGGCATACATCTCGTCAGTGACTGGGATGCCAATATCCACCTCGTTGAGGCACCAGAATCCACGATCGGCCCGCATGATCCTCCAGTCGAAGGCTGAAGCAATCATGGCTCCTCCCGCAAAGGCATGACCGTTGATGGCTGCCACCGTGTAACACGGCAACACGATCAGTCGCCCCATGAGCCGTTGGAGGCCTCGGAAGGTCAGATCGAATTCTACGGGGTCGTTGGCGAACCGATCGAGATCGAGTCCGTTCGAGAAGAACTTCCCGGCACCAGTGAGCACGAGGGCCCGAGGACCGGTGGTGGCGACGACCTCATCCAAGATGGCATTGAATGCTCCGAGTGAATCAGTGTTGATCCGGTTGTCGCCATCGTTCCAGGTGGCGACAGCGACGGGGCCGTTCCAAGTGACGTTGAAGTCCATGGGTTCTCCTGAGCTCTGTGGTGCCGACACTTTGCCACGTGTTGGGTGTGGAGTGTCGGAACCGCGACTTGCCAAGGCCAGGTGAACGCTCAATGATGACGCAATGGTCCCAAACGCTCGGAGGGTGTGGGGTTTGGCCGCGGCGATGACAGCCTCGATCATGCTTACCGCCTGTGCGAATGGCCCCGTTGCACCACCATCTTCCGATGGGCACGTGGTCAATCGCCAGTTGTCGCCTGCGGTGAAGCGAGCGGTCCTCGTGGATCAGAAGGGAAAGCGATTCACGCTTGGTTCTCTGGCTGGCAAGAACGTCTTCATCAGCCCATTCCTCACCCTCTGTGCCGACGTGTGTCCATTCACGACAGGAAACTTGGCCCAGGTCCAAGCGTCACTGGACGCAGCCAAGCAAGCGGGTCAGACGCGAATCATCGAGTTCACAGTGGATCCTGGCCGCGACAGCGTCCGTCGTCTGGCTGCATACGCCCGGTCCAACGGCATCACCTGGACCCTCGCCCGGAGCGACAAGGCCGGGACGGCAGCCATGTTCAAGTACTTCGGCTACACCGCCATCACGCGCCCGTTGGCTCACTCCAAGGTGATCGACCCACTGACGAGATTGCCAACCACCTACGACGTGGCTCACTCGGACGGCTACGTCATCATCGACACGAACGGCACGGTCCGCTTCGTGAACGCGGCCACACCGCACTTCCATGGCATCCTTCCAGCCAAGCTTCGGGCCTTCCTCTCTCGAGAGGGACTGAACGCTCTCGTGAAGCCTGATCCTCGTGGCTGGCGGCCTCCCGGTGCACTGGCGGCGCTGAGTTGGGTGACGGGTACCGAGATACCGGTGGCACCCATCAAGTAGTCCGACTTGAGTAAGGTAAAAGTATGCGTATTCGTCGACGTCTTGCAACCCTCGCTTTGGGATTTGGAGTCCTCCTCCCCTCCCTGGCCGTCACACTTCCGGAGGCGAGTGGTGCAACCACTGCGCCCAAGGTGACCACCCACACCCTCAAGCAGGCGAAGCCCTACACGCCTGTGGCTCCGAACGGTGGAACGGATGATTACCACTGCTCGTTGGTGAACCCCAACATCAAGACCTCGTCCTACATCGTCTCGGCGCAGTTCTTCCCGAACAGCCCTGAGGTCCATCACGCCATCTTGTTCTTGATCCCTCCCAATATGGTGGCTGCGGCGAAGAAGGCCAATGTTGGCGGGAAGGGTTGGACCTGCTTCGGCGAGACAGCGTTGCCCGGTTCTGGTCTTGCCCAGTTGGGACAGACTCCCTGGTTGACCGCATGGGCGCCGGGGCATGGCAAAGATGTCCACACCAAGGGAGCGGGGACCTTACTGCCGGCTGGCTCCATGGTCGTGATGCAGGTCCACTACAACATGCTTCGTGGTGATAAGCCGGTGACGAGCTCACTGCACCTCAATACCGTCCCGGTCACCAAGGCGATCCAGCCGGAGACCCTTGGCCAATACGTGGCCCCACCGAATGTCCCCTGCCCGACAGGCGTGACCGGTCCGCTCTGTGATCGGGCGGCCTCGTTGGCTGATCTGAGCAAGCGATTTGGTCCATCCGCCGCCATGTTCGATAGTGCGATCCAGGCCATCTGTGGGAACCCGCCTTCGGGTGTGACCACCACCTGCACCTGGAAGCCTCGCCAGGCGGGCTGGATCGTCCGGGTGGCTCCGCACATGCACCTGACGGGTCACGCACTCAGCATGGTCCTCAACCCCGGAACTCCGGATGAGACGACGATATTGGACGACGCCAACTACAACTTTGACGATCAGAAGGCGATCGCGTTGAAGCACCCGGTCAAGATCAATTCCGGCGACACCATCAAGCTCACGTGCACCTATGACCCGACGCTTCGCCAGAAGCTTCCGCAGCTGCGGAGTCAGGCGCCTCGTTTCATCACGTGGGGCGATGGCTCCTCGGACGAGATGTGCCTCGGACTCATCATGACCGTTCCGAAGAAGCCAGCCAACGCCTGATCAGTCAGGTTCGTTGGGGAGCTATTCGCCCGTCCAACAGGCCATAATCAGGTCGGCGAAGGTGTAGGCGATGTCAGCAGCGGCAGTCGGCGGCCGACCAAGCTGCGCGGTTACACCGGTAACGTCAACGGTCAGCACCGAGAAGTCCTTGCGAACGAAGACCGTCCCATCCTCGGCCTGAGCTGCTTGTTGACCCATATTGTGCACTTGAGTGGTAGGTCCGGCGGCCCTCACTGAGTCGTTGAAGTAGCGCTTTGTTGAGCTCCATGATCCGAGCTCCTTGATCGCGAGACGTACCGTTCCCTCTGGATATTGGTAGTTGCACCGGTATGTGTCGTTGACCCAGGACGGTTTCGAGACTCGAGCTCTCTCGCCGAGGTAGACGGCGATATTGCGTTGCTCCTCGGCGGCGCAGACCATCTTGGTGCTGGCCTTCGGCGTCGCGCCGGGAGGTTGAAGACTGGCTGGCGTTGAGGGACTTGAGGAGCAGCCTGCCATCACGAGAAGTGCGCCGAGAGCGACGCCGCCAATTGCACGCACCTGCCGAGGGTATCAGCGTGCGTCGGATGGAGGTCAGCAGCCCTCCGCCCCGTTCACGCCAGATTCGCCGTACGATTCACCCATGTCGATGACACGACCGGAGGGACAGCGATCTCGCCAAGAAGCCAAGATCGCCGCTCGCCAGGAAGCCATGCGACGAAAGCGTCGCCAGCGCCTCCTTCCGCTGCTTGGAGTGGTCGGCATCGCCGTGGTGGGCCTGGCTTGGTTCTCGGGCGGTCCAACAACTCCCCCAGCGACCACGACGCCGCTTTCTCCGAGGACTACGACGACGACGGCACCTGCGTACCTTCCGGCCCCGGTGGCACCGGTGGTGGAACCTGCCCAAGCGGGTGAGGGTCAATGGACGCCGATGGACTCGTGGAGCTCAGGTCCTCCGTCGGTGATGACCACGACGTTCCGGCCGGATCCCGCTAATTCGTCAGTAGTGGCGTACGCATCGTGGATCCGCACCGCAACAACGCAGCTGGCCCTCTTCCTTGGCTACCAGGGCCCCGGTGCTACCTCGTTGGACCGTGGACCCGAGCAGGTCCCCTCTGCTGGTCGAGACAAGCTGTTGGCTACCTTCAACTCCGGTTTCTATGAGGCGGACTCGGCGGAGGGCTTCTACACCAATGCCACGACGTACTTCCCCCTGGTCAAGGGCCACGCCACCCTGGTTCGGTATGTCGATGGATCAGTGGACGTGGTCGACTGGCAGGGAGGTTCGACGCCTGGGCCGAACGTGGTGATGGCGCGTCAGAACCTGGCGTTGCTGGTCAATGATGGCCAGGCGACTCCAGAGGCGGCCAACAACGGTGCCTACGGGATCACCCTCGGTGGCGTGCCGGCAGTCTGGCGCACTGGCATCGGCATCGATGCCCATGGAGATTTGATCTATGCAACGGCCGCTTCACAGACCTCTCAGAGTCTGGCGCAGATCTTCCTTCATCTCGGCTGTGTCCGGGCGATGCAACTCGACATCAATCCTGCGTGGCCGATCTTCGTGACCTATGGCGGGCCGAACGCGGCAGATCCAGCGCTCTTTGTGCCCAACTCCCAGCAGGTGCCGTGGCGATTCCTCTCCTCGAGCACCAAGGACTTCTTCGCCGTCTACCTCAAGACGCCAGGCACCATCGCTCAGCCATGGTGAACGCCTACCGACCGCCGAGGGCCAACCACCGGCTACGCCCGAGCGCTGCCGTCTACCGACGACGCCGAATTGCTGCCGGTCTTCTCGGGCTGTTGTTGGTCGTTGGGCTTGCGGTCTCCGCCATCTCGCTGGTCGGCGGAGGTGGATCGAAGGGTGGCTCCGTCTCGCCGGCGACGACACTCAAGTCGGTAACCACCACCACAACCAAGCTCGGGCCGGCCACCTTCGTGGCCGTTGGAGACACTGAGCTTGGCAATTCCCCCAACCTCCCAGCAAATCCGGCGGCCATCTTGGCGCCGGTGGTGTCGGCGTTGAAGGCACCGATCGTCTTTGCCAACCTTGAGGGCACAATGACCACCGGTTCATCGAGCAAGTGTGCTTCCGGATCGACGAATTGTTATGCCTTCAGCGTGCCGCCGTCCTATGCCAACGTCATGGCTGATGCCGGATTCAATGTCGTCAACAGCGCCAACAACCACAGCCACGACTTCGGTGAACAGGGGGTATCCGATACCTCTGCGGCCCTGAATGGGGCGTCGATAAAGCAGACCGGACTGCCTGGCCAGATCGCGGTCAACGACGATCATGGAACCAAGGTCGCCACAATCGGCTTCGCTCCGTACTCGAACGTCAACAACCTCCTCGATCTGGCCACCGCCAAGGACTTGATCACCAAGGCCAAGACCTTGGCTCCTTTGGTTGTCGTCTACATGCACGCGGGTGCGGAGGGATCGACGGCGACGCACGTGACGGGTCAGGAGGAGACCTACTTCGGCGAGAATCGCGGGAACTCCAAAGCATTTGCGCATGCGGCCGTCGATGCGGGGGCCGATCTGGTGATCGGATCGGGACCACATGTGGTGCGCGGGATGGAGTGGTACCAAGGCAAGCTGATCGCGTACTCCTTGGGAAACTTTGCCAATTTCCAGAACTTCGCATCAGTCGGGACCATGTCGATCTCCGCGATCCTGCGCGTCACCTTGAGCGCCACCGGAGTCTTCGCCTCCGGGACGCTGACTTCGGTGCTCCTCAGCTCCACAGGTCAGCCCGCCATCGATTCGACGGGTCAGGCCGCTTCATTGATGAACCAGCTCTCCTCCGCCGACTTTGGATCGGCGGCGGCCACCATCGGACCGAACGGGTCGATCACTCCACCGGCGAGTCCCTGAGCCTCAGCAGCCGCCTGGCGGTCCAGGGGTTCCCGGACCCGTCTGAGGGTCGTCGACAGTCCCGATGTTCGACGGTCGAGGGTTGGGACCAAGGTGGACCACGTACCAGGTGTCGCGCCAAGAGATGAGGGACGCCACTCGGAATGAGTAGGTCTTCGCTCCGCTGAGGTAGACGAGCCGCACTCCGGGCAGATGCCAATAGCCCATGGCGTTCTCGCAGGTTCCCGGTGCTATCCACGCTGCATCGGCGGGATTGGCGAGCACGTCGACGAGACGTGTCGACGTCGGTGCTGGACCGAGGCTCGACCGATAGGCCTCGAGGTCAAGATCGTAGAAGGCGATCAACCGACTCTGGTAGTCCGAGGACGGATTGGGGATCACGCCCGTTTTCGTCTGAAGATAGGCGGACTCGGGAAAGAAGACGGTCCTGGCATCGGGTTCAGAGCCAGAGCTGATGGCCCTGAAGAGCGTCGTCATCTGTCGCGTGAGCGGCGCACCGAGACTCGGCTCGGCTGTGGTCTGGGGAAGCGTCCCGGGGTCAGTCGTGGTCGTGGTTGACGATGCCGCCGTGGTCGTGGATCTCAGGGAGTCAGGAGTGGTGGTCGTGGTGGTCGATGGCGGCGAGGACCCTCCGGTCACGAACACGATCGTCGCAACAATGAGCACGGCGACTCCTCCGAGCAGCGGGAGAAGGCGTTGGCGACGTCTCCTCGAGAGCTCTCGAGCTCGACGGTCTCGCCCAGCCGAGTCCACACGGTTCACGGCCGCCGATGGTCGTCGCTGGTCCACGGCTGCATGGTAGGCACGTTGCCGGGGTTCCTGGGTTGGACCCAATGGAACTATCGTGAAGCCATGGCCAACATCGGAGCCCCTGCCGCCGATGATCGGCTTGAGCCAGAGGTAGTACGAGCCGGGATCGTGGTGGTGCTCGGCACCATCATGGCGATTCTGGACACCACCATCGTGGCGGTGGCGCTTGACACGCTGGCTAAGGATTTTCATGTCTCGATTTCGACCATCTCGTGGGTAACCACGGGCTATCTGCTAGCTCTGGCCGTGGTGATTCCGGTGACTGGATGGGCCATCCATCGCGTCGGAGCGAAGCCGCTCTACATCGTGTCGCTGGTGCTCTTCATCGTCGGATCGGCTGCCTGCGGCATGGCTTGGTCAGCCACCAGCCTGATCGCCTTCCGCGTCCTTCAGGGCATCGGTGGCGGGATGCTCATGCCGGTCGGCCAGACCATCATGGCCCGGGCGGCCGGAGTGAATCGGATGGGTCGCGTGATGGGCATCATTGGCGTCCCGACCCTGCTGGGCCCCATTTTGGGGCCGGTGATCGGTGGGGCCATCGTGACGGGGACCACCTGGCGGTGGATCTTCTTCGTCAACGTCCCCATCGGCATCGTTGCCCTGATTCTCGCTGTCCGCTTCTTGACGGACACCGCTCGAGACTCTGAACACCGCTTCGATCTCCCGGGATTCCTGCTGCTCTCCCCCGGGCTTGCTCTACTCGTCTACGGACTCTCTGAGGTGGGAAACCGAGGGACATTCCTCGATCCAACTGTCTTGTGGTGCACGGGAGTGGGCCTGGTGATGATCACCGGGTTCGTGTTCCGGTCCCTTCGGGCACCAGAGCCTCTGATGGACATGCGGCTCTTCAAGAACCGAAACTTCTCAGTGTCGTCGATCTGCATCTTCCTGACGGGGGCGACGCTCTACGGCACGATGTTCTTGTTACCGCTCTACTACCAGATTGTGAGAGGGCAGTCCGCGTGGATGGCGGGTCTGATGATGGCCCCTCAGGGCATCGGAGCGGCCATGGTCATGCGACCAGCGGGCATGTGGGCCGACCGGTATGGCACGCGTTCGGTAGTCCCATTAGGGATGCTGATCCTGGCCATCGGAACTCTCGCCTACACACAAGTCTCCGCATCCTCGAACTATTGGTATCTCGCGAGTGCGCTGTTCATCAGAGGCATCGGTCTCGGCCTCGGGATGATGCCCGTGTTTGCCGCGGCATATCGCAACCTCGCGCCGATGGAGATCCCCCGTGCCACCACCGCCACCAATATCGTGCGGCAGGTGGGAGGATCACTCGGTGTGGCGGCATTCGCCGTGGTCCTCCAGACCCAGATCTCGAGTCGACTCCACATTGCGAGCAGCCAGGCGCTGAGCATGAACCCAGCGCATCTGCCCATGCCGGTGTTGGTCAAGCTCGCTGAGGCGTTCTCAACCTCGTTCTGGTGGTCATTTGGAGTCTGTGTGCTGGCAATCTTCCCGGCGCTTCTGTTGCCGTCTTCTCCACCCCAAGCCGACACTGCGCCGGTCGGAGCGCCGGCCTCCCAGCGAGCCTGAGCTCATCCCGGCATCACCAGCGCCGCCTTGCCGGTGACCTGGCGGCCAAGAAGATCGTGCAGGGCATCGATCACTTGCTCCAGTGGGTAGCAGGTGGGCTCGGGCGGATTGAGCCGGCCATCGTTGATCATGGCGAAGACCTCGACGAGCAGCGCAGCCTGGGCGTCCGGGTGCGTCATGCCCCAAGCGCCCCAGTCCACTCCGATGAGCGATCGATTCCTCAGCAGAACCAGATTGGTCGGGATCGCAGGGATCTCGCCGCCAGCGAAGCCGATGATGAGCAGGCGACCGCCTTCGCGCAGGGTGCGGAGTGCGGGCTCGGTCGCGGCATCTCCGACGGGATCGACGACTACATCGATTCCGTCGGGAGCGACGGCTCGGACGGCGTCTTTGAGGTGAGCCGGGTTGGGGTCGAGGACCACAGTCGCCCCTGCGGCTGCAGCATGGGTGGCCTTTGCGGGGGTTGATGCAGTGGCGATGACGTGGGCGCCCATGGCGACGGCCACCTGTATGGCGGCATGCCCCACTCCCCCGCCTCCCCCGAGAACGAGCACGGTTTCGCCCTGAGCGAGCGATGCTCTGCGTTGGAGTCCATAGAGTGCAGTGCAGAAACTCTGGGTCAACGTAGCGGCGGCGTGTGCGGAGAGGCCCTCAGGCACCAAGGTGGCCTGCGACGCGGAGATGACGACCTCTTCAGCAAAGCCACCGAGACCGATGCTGGCGACCACCCGGTCGCCCAGAGCGAACGACTCGACATCGTCGGCGATCTCGGTGATCCTTCCGGCAATCTCAGAGCCCGGGGTGAAGGGAGGAATCGGCTTGATCTGGTATCTGCCCTGGACAAAGAGTGCGTCAACGTAGTTGAGGCCAGCCGCCTCAACCTTCAGCCTGACGCTCCCGGATCGCAACGTTGGAGGTTCAACCTCCTCAACGACAAGATCTGTGATCTCTCCAACCTCGGTACAGCGGACAACTCTCATCGGCTGAGTCTCTCACCTCGATGCGACGAGGCTCAGAAGTGACTTCTCAACTCAGCGATCCCGTTGGCCACGCGCTCCACGAATGGATTGAGCAGCTCCTTGACATTCTTCTCGCCGAGATTGATCTGCACGAGCGCCTCGTCAATGACTCCCCTGAGATCTTGCAGCACCTTTTCGAGCTCTGCCTGCAGGGGCAGGCCCTTCGAACCTTCACTCATCGAGCACTCCTTTCGTCTCCGTCATCCTGCGGCCGCCCATGCATCACCGACAAGGGCCGAAAGACCCATACTTGGGGCACGCCAATCAGGAGGGCCATCATGGGAAGGCTGCCGGACTCGGTCGGCGGAGGAGAATTCGGGCCCGGTCCATGGCGCTGGCTGGTCACGTGGGGCGTCCCTGGGCGCCCCGGATGGCATTCGCTGGTGATCATGGCCTTCGACGTCGACGAGGCGATGGTGCTCGGAGCCGAGGCTCGCCCTGACCTGCCGAGGCCCCGGACGGCATTTCTGGCCCGACAAGAGCCCCTGGGCTGATGTCAGACCAGAACCCAGCGCTGTCCTAACATCAGACCATTCGTCCCCCTCCCCAAGGAGAGCCACATGGCAGACCTATTCGCACTCGATGGCAAGGTGGCCCTCGTCACCGGTGGCAGTCGTGGCATTGGAGCGATGATCGCTCGTGGGTTTGTCGAAGCTGGGGTTCGCACGTACATCTCGTCGCGCAAAGCTGCCCCGTGCGATGCAATGGCCGCCGAACTTTCCGAGATTGGATGGTGCCAGTCACTGCCTGCTGACCTCTCCACCGAGGGTGGGTGCAGAGAGCTTGCCGCAGCCATCTCCGAGCGAGAGGACACGCTCGACATTCTTGTGAACAACGCCGGTGCCACCTGGGGTGCGCCGATCGCCGAGTTCGACGATGCGGCGTGGGAGAAAGTTCTGTCGATCAACGTCAAGGGCGTCTTCCATATGACTAAGGCACTCCTGCCGTTGCTTGAGGCTGCAGGTTCGCCAGAGGAGCCGGCTCGGGTGATCAACATCGGCTCGATTGACGGGATACACGTTCCCATCCTTGAGACCTACTCCTATTCGGCATCGAAGGCGGCGGTGCACCAGTTGACCCGCCACCTGGCGCGTCGCCTGGCGCCGTCGATCACGGTGAACGCCATCGCTCCGGGCCCCTTCGAGTCGAAGATGATGGCTGCGACACTCGACGCAGTGGGTGAGCAGATCGCAGCATCCGCTCCGCTGAAGCGCATTGGACGTCCCGACGACATGGCCGGCACCGCCATTTTCCTTGCATCAAGGGCGGGGTCCTATGTCACGGGATCGATCATCGCGGTGGATGGCGGTATCGCCACAGTAGGAACCAACTAATCGACTCCTGTGCCATGTAGCGTGGAGCGACCACACAGGAGGAAGACCCCATCATGAGCCCGTCGTACACAGAAGCCGACGCACTCGTCGACGTCATCGTCGAGATCCCTGCAGGGAGTAGGAACAAGTACGAGTTCGACCACGAGCGCAACGTGTTCCGACTCGACCGTCGCTTGTTCACTGCTACCCGCTATCCGAGTGATTACGGATTCGTGGAAAATACCTTGTCCGAGGACGGCGATCCACTCGATGCACTCGTCCTGCTCGATGACCCGACATTCCCTGGCTGCTTGATCTCGACCCGGATTATCGGGGTGTTCTTCATGACTGACGAGGCTGGCCCCGATGCCAAGCTGATCACCGTGATCGACAAGGATCCGCAGCGAGATCACATCCGGGACCTCGAGGATCTTCCGAAGCACCTCATCGACGAGATTCAGCACTTCTTCAAGATCTACAAGGACCTTGAGCCCGGCAAGACTTCCGACCCCCGGTTCTTCCGCGGGCGCGATGACGCCATCACTGAGCTCGAGGCATGCAGAGAGCGCTTCAGGGAGCAGGGCGGTCACTGATCAGGCCGTTCGGTCGACCCTGAGCCGACCGGCGGTCGAGTCAGGGCTGAGAGGGGAACACCATGTCATTTCCACGCGAAGAGGTTGCGGCCACCGTGGCGACCTATGTCGAGCTGCGTCGCAAGATTGACGTCGGCGATGAAGACAGTTTTGGCGTCCTCGCTGATCTCTACACCGACGACGCGGTGATGATCGATGCAGCGTGGGGCCGCCTTGAGGGTCGCCCAGCGATCGACAACTGGTTGGTGGACTCGATGGTAGGCCTCGAGGACTGGCACTTCCCGATCGAGTTCACTGCTATCGAGGGTGACCACGTCATCATCAAGTGGACTCAGGTCCTGCCGACCAAGAGAGCCGACGGAACGCCCTACACGCAGTCGGCCTACTCGCACCTTATCTATGCCGGCGAGGGAAAGTTCTCCTACGAGGAGGACTCGTACAACATGATGCACGTGCTCGAAGATCTGGCCGAGAGTAAGTGGTCGCCGACAAAGCCGATGAACATCCCACCACCGAACCCTGATCGGAACTGGGCTCGCTGAGCCACTCCCCCGCTACTGCGGGGGCGACGCCAAGGTCACCTTGAGGAGTTGCTTCTCGGTGCCCCGCTGCACGGTCACCGAGATGGTGTCGCCGGCGCTGTGCGACCGTGTGATGGCCGTGACCTGGTCGGCGGAGTTCACGGATTTTCCGTCGATGGCCACGATCACGTCACCCTGCTTGAACCCGGCGCTCGCCGCGGGGCTCCCCGCAACCACGTCGAGCACGACGGCCCCCTCGGTTGGAGTGAGGTTGTACTGGCTGCGCAGGTCAGGGGTCAGCGTGGCGATCTGGATCCCCATGTAGCCGCCGTGGTTGGTCGACGACGTGCCACCTTTTTCGAGCAGAGGGAGCAGGGACTTGATCCTCGCAGCGGTGATGGCGAAGCCGATGTTCTGCGCACTCGATCCGAGCGAGGATCCCGCCACGGCAGTGTTCATTCCGATCACGTCGCCGGCCGAATCGAGCAGCGGTCCGCCGGAGTTCCCGGGGTTGATGGCTGCATCGGTCTGGATCATGTTGGTGAGCGTCTCGGTGGAGCTCGAACTGCCGTCTCCTGCGGTCACCGTGCGACCGAGGGCCGAGATAATTCCGGAGGTCACCGTCGGAGTACCGGCGGCAAGCCCCAGGGCGTTTCCGATAGCCACGGCGGCGTCGCCGACTTCAATTTTTGATGAGTTGCCAAAGGTCACAGGACTGAGCCCGGTGACACCCTGTATGCGAAGCAACGCCACGTCGTTCGACGGATCCGCACCGACCAGCACCGTCGGCATGGCCTTGGTGGAGCCAGATGCCGTGACGGTGATGGTCCCTCCGCCGGCGGCGAGGGCGATCACATGGTTGTTGGTCACGACCATCCCGTCGGCCGTGATGATCATGCCCGTACCCTGATCCTCTGTTCCATTGTTCTTCACATCGATCGAGACCACCGAGTGGACGACACGTTGGACGAGGCTCGGAATCGATGCGCCATTGGGCAGCCGAGCGGCTCCCGGGGAAGCGTCCACGGACTGAATGGTCATGCCGTTCGAACTTCTCCCATGGGTCGCCCATCCGCCGATGACCCCACCGATGGTGCCCACCACGAGGAGCGCAACCATGGTCAGTGCCCACGACCGCCGTCGCGCTGGCTTCGAATGGGATGTTCCCTCCGTAGGCGTCAGGTCAGGGGTCGCCGGCACGCTGAGTGGTGTCGAGTCGGGTCCTGAGCGTGGAGCGAGGGGCAACTGTGGCCATGTTGGACCATTTGGTGGGGTATCGCTCGGGGTGTCAGCCGTCGAGAAATCGTTGTCCATCTGGGAGGCTCCTGAGAGTGTGGTGCGAGTTTGACCTGAATCCTACGGGAGCCCCACGCTGCATGTTCACCACCGATCTGGCCTCGCGAACGGAGGGGTGCCCCGCGGGCTGTAGATTTGCAAGGCCATGAGCCGCCGCATAGAGATCCAGCTGACCAGTCGCAAGAGTGACGAGACTTGGACGTGGCGCGCTGCCGGCGCCCGCGAGCCGAAGGGTGTCCTTGTAGCCACCCTGCTGCCCGAGGGGGTGGCGGAGGGTGATGTGTTGCGCGCCGAGGTCGAAACAACCATCGACGGCATCGAGGTGCTGTCCGTCACTGCCGGGACCGCCGTCGCAGCCAAGCCAGCCAAGGTTGAGGTGATCGAGGTGGTCGGCTCTGGTCGCAACGAGGTCGGCGTGTCGTGGAGCCTCGCACCCAAGTCCAAGGGACGTGGGCGCGGGGATCGCGGTGATCGCGGTGATCGCGGTGATCGCGGTGATCGCGGTGATCGCGGCGAGCGTGGCGGCGGTGATCGCGGTGGTCGAAGTGGCCCGGGCGCTCCGGGCGGTCGTCCTCGCTCAGAGGGTGGTCGTGACTCTGGCCGCGGTGGCCGACCAGGCGATCGGCGCTCAGAAGGTGGTAGCGATGGGGCTCGTGGCGGACGTCCGCAGGGTCCCCCGCAGTCGACCGAACACCGCAATGCGATGCTCGCAGCACTCTCGCCCGAGCAGCTGCCAGTCGCTGAGCAGCTGCTGCGTGGTGGAATCCCGGCCGTGCGCCAGGCCATCGATGAGCAGAACAGCCAGGCTCGGACGAATGGTCAACCTCAGATTGCCCCTGAGGGCGTCCTGACCTTGGCCGAGGGTCTCCTCCCGCTTACGACACTCGCAGCGTGGAAGGACCGAGCAGCAGGCGTCCTCAGCGGTGGCAAGGAGATCCGTCTCCGGGACCTTCGGACCGTCGTGACCGCCTCTCGCTCGGTGTCGCTCGACGAGGGGGGCAAGGCCATGGCCAAGACCCTCCGTGAGACGCTGACTCAACGAACTCAGGCACTCAACGACGAGTGGATCGGGCGGATGACCACGGCACTCGATGAGGATCGGGTTGCTGACGCACTTCGCCTGTCTGCTCGGGCACCTGAGCCGGCGGCCAGGGTGACCGCGGAGGTAGCGACGAGGCTCTCCGAGGCAGCAGGGGCTGGACTGACGGCCGAGACAGACCCTCGCTCCTGGATGATTCTCCTCGATGCGGTGTGCGAGTCGCCGGTGCGTCGGACCGTCAAGCCACTGGGTATCCCTTCCGAGGCCGATACCGAGGCTGCAGCACGCAATGCCGCTGGCCTCGTGCCGGCCCTCGCAAAGTTGCTCGGACTTCGGATTCCACCACCCCCGCCACGTCGTTCGGTGGTACACCACCGACGAGACCCGATCAGCCAGAACGACGAAGGGTGAGGAGGCGGGCTTTGAAGCCCGCCCGCTCTAGAACGTTCTTCATCTCTCGATCACCAGGGAGAGCGAGCGCGTCAATCTCAGTGGCACCCTGATCCTCAAGCCAAGCAATGGCCGTTTGTGCCAGCTGTGGACCTGCGCCTTGGTGCCGGGCCGAGGGATCCACCCAGACGGCGAATGCTCCCGCATACGGTGTGGTCCAGGCGAGGCTGAGACCGTCTGACGGCTCATGAAGCACCACATGGACCAACGATGGGGAGACTGCCTCCTCAAGGGCACTCAGAGCCTCTGAGGGATCTCTGTCGCCCAACCACGAGAGAAGCAGAGCATCTCCTCCTCGTCGTCCTGCCAATCCCTCTGCCGCTCGCTGGACGAGGTCGACGACGATCGGTCGATCCGCCTCGGTCGCAACCCGCAGCGGTAGCTGGTCAGGCACGTTCGAGAAGTTGGCTCGCCCGGTTGATGATGGTCCGTCGACCACGGAGGGCTTGCTCATAGGCACGAAGCGTCTCGAGCTCATCGGCGCTCAGAGAGTCGAGCAACTTGACCACTTGCGAAGCAGACAGATCGTCGTAGCCCTCAAGGACGTGGTCGATGGGCTGAGGTCGTGGCATCTTGGTCGTCGGCTGGGCGGCCCGAGCCGGTGTCGGCTCTGAGGCGTCGGACGATGACCGCGGTGAGCTCGAAGCTCCGAGCAGGTCACTGACTCGACGCTTGAGCTCGCGAGTTCCGTGGGAGACGGTCATCTCACCGAGGAATCGAGCGTTGCGCAGCTGCTGCTCGAGCCGACGGCGGCCTGCCTCGGCTGCCTCGGTCGGGTTCAAGGTCATCTCGGTGAGAGCGCCATAGGGTCCATAGACCAGCCGGTCCATCACCCACTCAATCCCGTCACGCTCGCTGGGAGCTTGTGGTTCTGTGGACTCAGACACAGTCCCTGCAGAGCCGCTTCTTCTTGTCAGCAAGCTGATTGGAACTCTTGACGAGAAAGCAACTCGTACACACGAACTCGTCGGACTGTTTGGGCAAGACGCTCTCGGTCCCATCACTTCGGTCATCGACCTCAGGAGTCCCATCGTCCTCAACATCGTCGTCGACGACGAGCTTCTCCTTCAAAATGGCGTCGAGGCTGGCCTCAACGTCATCGGCGTCAGGGATGTCCTCGTCATCTTCTTCGACGACTTGCCGAGTGTCCCCCGACGGGATCTCGATGTCCGAGACATCATCATCATCGTCGTCAGAGGTCAGCTCCTCGTCGAGCTCCTCGATCAACTCTTCGTCGAGGTCTACCTCGAGGTCTTCCTCGAGTTCAATCGTCTCTTCAATATCTTCTGCGGCCATCTCTGCTTCCCTGTTGTGTTGCCGCGCAGCATAGAGGGAACGGAGGGACTGGTGGTGGACATGGCTCAGATTGGCCGATCAGGCGGTGTCGCCGGGGGCCTTTGGTGCCATCTGCTTCGTTCGCGCACTGATGTGCACGATCGATCTCGACGTTCTCTACTCAGCTCCCCGGCGCCAGCACGCCCGCTCCGCCGAGTGCCGATCAATGGCCGTCTCCGACCCGTGATCCACTCCCTGCGACGAAGTGAGACTATGCCAGACAGCCGGACTTCGCCACCGCCATCAACGAAGCGGGTTAGACGATGTCAAGAGAAGCCTGAGCGCGACCGCGACGCTGCTCGGCTCGACGTTCTGACTCGAGCCGTTCGAGGTCGCTGGACCCGTGGTCGACGTGGCTCATGGCCTCAGCGATTGCATGGTGACCAGCATCGCGAGCGATCGCCGCGTGCATCTGCTGGGCCACACGCCGATACGACGGATGACCCTGAGGTCCCGATCGCAGCTCGATGAGGTGTATTGCTTCGCGGGCGTTCATCTGCATGACATAGCGCAGCCGGAAGGCCAACGAGACGGCATAGCCGGCCTGTTCGGGAAACGGCTCCCTCATGTCGTCGTAGAGGGCACTAGAGCGCTCCATGATGGATGCATAGTGCTCCTCGAGTCCTGCCTCCTGGATGACGGCGGGGACGTCGTAGCCGAGCTTGGGCCCGAGCGGCTGCCATTCGACCGTCAAGATGCGGTGACGCTGGAGATCTCGGAAGGCCCCGTAGTCCGTGACGAGTTCGAAGCGGTAATCGGTTCGCTCGAAGGCTCGGCCTGGTCGGTGGCGTCGATTCGCCCGTTCGCCGACATAGGCCGAGAGAATCGCTACCTTTTCGTCGTGGCCAAGTCCCGCCACTCGTCGCATGGCCTCGGACTCGCTAAGGGTTGAATTGGCGAAGGCGATGGCTGCAACGACCTTGTCCTCGCCTTCAGGATCGAAATCGACGAGACGAACCTCTCGCTCGTCGAGGTCGACCGGCGGGGCCATGATGTCGGGCCAGATTCGCGCAAGGACACTTGCCGTGTCCTTGCGAGTGGTTGCGAGATAGTCGCTCCACTCCCCTCCCCGCTCCGCAATATCGACTCGACGGAGGAATGAAGGGATGACCTTCCGGAGTTCTTCGAGCATGAGGTCGGCATATCGGCGGGCTTCAGGGAGTGGATGGCTCCGCATCCGGAGCAGGAGCATCTCATAGGACTGACCGGTGCCGTAGATCCCGACATTGGACAACGAGGCAGCCGGGAGCAGTCCCCGGACGGCATCGAGAGCCTTTGCTCTGATGGCCTGGCGATAGACGAAGTCTGAGTCACCGGGCTCCTGGGGATAGCGAGTCTGAAGCCACGCCTGCGCCGCTGGCAACATCTCCGCATAGGAGTCGAACATCCGATCCATGTCGCCCACGTAGCGAGCTCCGAGCGCCGACTCAAGCACCTCGACTGGCCGGTAGTAGCGGTAGTGACCGCTCGGCAGACGGGCGCTGTACTCGAGGTACCGAGTGGACTGCTCGAGATAGGCCATGAGACGGCCCCATTCGAGGATCTTCGTGAGGAGGTTCGAGGCTTGCTCGCAGGCGAGGTGGACGCCGCCGAGCTGGGCGACTGAGTCATCGCCGTACTCGAAGAAGACCTTCTCGTAGAGCTCCTCGGCGCGACGCAGGCCGACGGTGGCGTCGAACGTGAGGTCGCCGGACAGGTCAAGGTCACCGACGAATTCATCGAGGAAGAGGCGGCGAAGGCTTTTGGGCGATCGCGAGTAGCGAGCAAACAGCGCACCCTTGACCACCTCAGGAAGATTCACGAGGGCGAACACCGGCAAATCCACGTTGGTGAAGTAGGGCCGCAGGATCGCCTGCTCCTCTTCGGTGAAACTTTCCTCCGCATACGGGAACATCGGAGATGACCTTAGAGGCGACCCTATGAGGTTCTCGCGGATACCACCGGACCGCCAGTGGCGACAACGCTTCTAAGGATCAAAGGACCGAGCGCGTCGCATGCTGCTCGTGTGTCATCGTTGCTGGCAATTCGACTGACCTGTTCAGCGAGGTCGGCAACTTGCTTCAAAATGCGCACAAGGTCACCAGGGGCTACTTCGCCCACATCTCGCTTGGCGACCTCAAGCACTGTGCTGAGAGCGGCGCCACGCGCCCAGGACGCGACGGCGGTTGCGAGACCAGGCTCAGCCCCTCGGGTTCGAGGGACGAGGTGAACCTCCTCTATGGAGCGAAGCTCCTCGGCCATCTGCACCACCGAGGCGGCACGGCTCGCGATGTCTCTCGATCGGCCCTGGCCGAGGCGGTCGGGCAGCGCTCCTCGCTTGGGCGACTTGGTCTGCCGAGAAGGACCGCCTCGGTGGCCGCCCGAGCGGACGGGTCGAGCTCGACGAGGCTCAAAGACGAGGGTGGACAACATCGCAGCGATGATGGCCGGCTCGGCTTCGTCGAGGATGCCTGACCTTACGATCCTCACGAGGAGGAGATCGGCTTCGTGGTAGATCGAACGGAGCTGCTCCCCGGCTTCGGTGAGCTGCCATCCTCGAACGCATCCGGCCTCCTCGAGGACCGCCATGCGTCGACCGAAGAGTTCGGCCACCGAGCGTCGTGCCGAGCGGTGGTGGTGGTCGACCTCGAACTGAGCGAAGGAGCGCTCGAGGAGGGCGAGGGCATCGTCGCGACTGAAGCGACTCACGAGACTGCAAGCCAGGTTGTACGTGGGCCGGAACGATGAGTGGAGATCCGGGGGTGGTGCCATGGCCACCCGGGCAATGTCGGAGACTGGGGTCTCGACCGTGAAGGCCACTACGGCGTGCCCCTCTTCATCGAGGCCTCTGCGACCAGCCCGTCCGGTCATCTGGGCATATTCGCCTGAGGTCAGGGTGGATCGGCCTGCGCCCCCGAATTTGGTGAAGCGTTCGAACACCACCGTGCGCGCCGGCATGTTGATACCGAGGGAGAGCGTTTCGGTGGCGAACACCACACCAAGGAGGCCTTCGCTGAAGCACATCTCCACCGCTTCTCGGAATGCCGGGACCATGCCGGCATGGTGAGCGGCGATCCCCGCTTCGAGGCCTTCGAGCCACTCGTCGTAGCCGAGGGCGGTGAGCTCGTCGTCGTCGAACTGCTCGACGTGGTGCTCAGCGATCATCGTGATGCGCTCACGCTCAGACCGGCCGATCAGCCGGACGCCGTCTCGAAGGAGCTGGCGGACCGCATCGTCACAGGCGGCGCGGGAAAAGATGAACGAGATGGCAGGCAGCATGTCTGCCTCCTCAAGGGTGAGGAGCAGGTCGGACCGCCTTGGGGGGCGAAACGGCAGCGGAGGACCTGTGGGCCGACCGCCTCGCCAGGCTGTTCCACCTGGGCGCGGACGACGACGGATCGCCTGGTCGACGGCAAGAACCTCATCGGAGGCTCTACTTCCGGTGAGGAGGTCGATGAGCTGAGGAGTCTGCTCGCCTCGACGGGTCACGGCGACATGGTGATGGAGGTCGATTGGTCGCTCGTGTTCCACGATGACCTCAAGTGGACCTCGCACCGTTCGGATCCACTCCCCGAGCACGGAGGCATTGGCCACGGTGGCGGAGAGACAAACGAATCGAACCTCGGGCGGGGTCATGATGACGACCTCTTCCCAGACCCCTCCTCGATAGGGATCCTGGATGAAATGGACCTCATCGAGAATCACCACGCTCAGATCCCTCAGTGCCGGCGAGTCGGTCAGCAACATGTTTCTGAGGACTTCAGTGGTCATCACCACGATCTGGGCATCAGGTCGGACGGCGGTGTCCCCGGTGAGCAGGCCGACTCGTTCGTCGCCGTGTTCGGTCCGGAGCTCAGTGAACTTCTGATTCGAGAGCGCCTTGAGGGGGGTTGTGTAGAAGGCCCTATGACCCCGGTCGAGCACCTCGGAGATTGCATACGCTGCCACGAGCGTCTTTCCAGATCCAGTCGGAGCACTGACGAGGACTGAGGATCCCCGGTCCCAGACGTCCATTGCCTCTCCCTGGAACCCGTCGAGCTCGAAGAGGAGTCCAGACTCAAATGCTGATCGATGGGTGGATGGATCTCGGTCGGGGTCGTCGTTCATCGACGGGCGAGCTTTCCGATTCCGATGGCCATGAAGTAGAAGGCCACGAGCGGTACGGCCAGCGCCAGCATCGAAAGCGGATCGCCACTTGGTGTGAAGACTGCCGAAGCGACGGTGATCGAAATGATCGCCCATCGCCACCAGCCCAGTAGCTGCGCTGGGGTGACCACTCGGGCCAGCTCGAGTGAGACGAGTAGAACCGGGAACTCGAAGGTCAATCCAAAGATGATCATCATCCAGATGATCAAACTGAGGTACTGGTTGGGGTTGTAGATCTCTTGCAGCCCCGGTCCGCCGATCGATCCTAAGAACACTAAGGCGTGACTGAATGAGACATAGGCAACGGCAACTCCGCACAAGAAGAGTACGACTGAGGAGACCACGAAGGGGATGGCATAGCGCTTCTCGTTCTTCTTCAGTCCCGGCGTAATGAAGCGCCACAGCTCGAACAGCAGGATCGGAGACGCGAGAACCAACCCTCCAAAGGCGGCGATCTTGATCCGCAGGCTGAGTCCGTCAAGAGGGCTGGTGACGTAGAGAGCGCAATGCCCGTGGTTGGCGTGGCAATAGGGACCCTTGAGAAAGGCGAGGATCTGGTTGTACGCCAAGAAGGCGACGACTGCTGCGATGAGAAAGCCGATGACCCCAACGAGAAGTCGGCGACGGAGTTCGGTCAAGTGCTCTGTCAGGGTCATGGCATCAGGAGACGACGTCGATGATCGCCGCCATCTGCTTGGTGCTGCCTCGTCGGCTTCGGTGTCCATTCGTGTCAGTTGAGGCTGGGGTCAATGGCCCCAGGGTCGGCCTGTGTGGCTGGGCGGACGCTGGGAATGTCCGGCTGGCCTTGAGGCTCAGTTGGGGTGAGCGGCTCGATGATGAGGTTTTCGGGCACGCCCGACGAGTCCTGATCAGCGTCGTTGCCGACAATCGTCGGATCTCCAAATGCCTCAGGATCGCTCGGAGGAGCTCCGGGGTCGGGCTGGAGGCCGCCCTCCGCTGCTGGTTTGGTGATACCGGGATCGGGCTCGAGGGGATCGATATCGAGCTTGGCGAGGGAGTCGAGAAAGGCCACTGGGGATCTGGCCAGCCGGGCGATGTCTCCCGTGCTTGGGAGGTCTGGCATGGTGCTGCGCACCTCGGTCTCGATCTTTGTTGAGAACGACCGGAATGCCTTCCAAGCGCCACCTATCTGACGAGCGAGACCCGGAAGCTTGTCAGGACCCACCAGGACCAGAGCAACCACCACGATGATGACGATCTTGAAGGGGCTCAATGACAGCACACCGGCATCCTACCGAGACGCGGTCAAGTGAGGTCAGCGTTAGGGAAATCCAATTTGACTGAAGGGCCAGATACGGAAGATGACGTGCCCGATGATGTTCGTCGATGGGAGCGTCCCCCAGCTCCTGCTGTCGCAAGAGTTGGTTCGGTTGTCACCCATGACGAAGTAGCTGCCGGCTGGGATCTTCGTCGGGACGATGGCTGGGCCAAGCGGCACCGATGGAAACCAGGGTTGGGTGATGGGTTTGTTGTTAATGAGAATGGTGTTGCCATCTGACGAGATCGTCTCGCCGGGCAGACCGATGATTCGCTTCACCAGGTCCTTGATGCTGGGGTCGGCGCAGACGAACGCCTCTCGGGGAGGAGCCCGGAAGACCACGATGTCACCTCGAGCAGGGCTGTGGATGTCGTAGCTGAGCTTCGAGACGATGATGCGGTCCCCCACCTGCAAGGTGGGCTCCATCGAGCCCGAGGGGATGTAGAAGGTCTGGAAGACGAAGGTGCGGATGACGAAGGCTGCGAGCAGAGCGAGGACGATGACGATGACCCACTCACCCACCACCCGTCCCGGGCTTCGGGGCTTCGGTTGGACCAACGTGTCGACTCCTGCAGCCTCGGCGCCGGTTGCCGGAGGGTTCACGTGGTCGTCCTCGGGCATCTCGGCGACACTATCGCAGCGATGGAGCCGTCAGAGATCGCTCTCAGAGCGAATCGATGAGCCGTTCCACTCGATCGTCGTATGCCTTGAACGGATCCTTCAGCAGCAAGGTCCGCTGGGCCTGGTCATTGAGCTTGAGATGCACCCAGTCCACGGTGAAGTCACGCCGCTGCTGCGTAGCCCGAGCGACGAATGCTCCCCGTAGGCGGGCACGAGTGGTCTGCGGGGGCTCGGTGGTGGCGATCGCGATGAGCTCGTCGGTGGTTGTCCTCGCCATGGCGCCAGCCCGTTCGGCCAGGTAGTACAGCCCTCGACTGCGATCGATGTCGTGGTAGGTGAGATCGAGGAGAGCCACTCGCGAGCTCTCGAGCCCAAGACCGTGCCGCTGGCAATAGGACTCCATGATCTTTCGCTTGGCTACCCAGTCGCACTCGCGCCAAAGGGTGTCAGGGTCGACCATGAGATGACTCATCACGTGCTCCCACATGGTCAGCGCCCTGTCCTCGTCTGGCGGGAGACCTTTGCTGTCTCGGTAGCGCAGAGCCCGATCGAGATACTCAGACTGGATGTCGTAGGCGCTGATCTCTCGGCCGTTGGCCAATCGTACGGTGGTCGTCAGCCCGGTGTCGTAGGAGATCTCCCGGATCGCACGGATTGGGTTTTCGAGGGTGAGATCTCGCAGCACCTGTGACTTGTCCTCAAGCATGCGAAGGAGCACCGCGGTGGCACCGACTTTGAGGAATGTGGCGTATTCACTCATGTTCGAATCCCCCACGATCACATGGAGACGCCGATAGCGCTCGGCGTCGGCGTGGGGCTCGTCCCGGGTGTTGATGATCGGTCGACTCCGAGTCGTCGCCGAGGAGACGCCCTCCCAAATGTGCTCAGCTCGTTGACTCAGGCAGTACCTCGGCCCAGTGGGGGTCTGGAGGAGCTTTCCGGCACCGGCATAGATCTGACGCGAGATGAGGAACGGGATGAGCACTTTGGCGTGCTGATCGAGATCGTCATCGCGCCGGGTCAGATAGTTCTCATGACATCCGTAGGAGTTCCCCGCCGAGTCGGTGTTGTTCTTGAAGACGAAGACGTCGCCCCGGATACCCTCCTCGGTGAGTCGTTGCTGCGCCGTGGTGACGAGCTCGCCGATGATGCGCTCACCTGCCTTGTCATGGGTGACGACGTCCCCCACCAGATCGCACTCGGGCGTGGCGTATTCGGGGTGACTCCCAACATCGAGATACAGCCGCGCACCGTTCTTCAAGAAGACGTTGGACGAACGCCCCCATCGGACTACCTGGCGGAAAAGGTGCCGAGAAACCTCATCTGGGCTGAGGCGACGCTGTCCACGATGGGTGAACGTGACGCCATATTCATTCTCGATCCCATAGATCCGGCGCTCCACACGGTTGACCGTAGTGGGAGACGCAGGTCAGTCGGCGAGCAGCTCGCTGAGCTCGTCGTCATCGAGGCGACGGAAGGTGCGGCGGCTCGGCCCGTCGGACAAGATGGCACATTCGAGCTGGTCGGCTCCGAGCGTCCGATCCGGACCAGCGAGTGCCTTCGTGGTCGCAGCGATGGCCTCTCCGAGGGTCCATCCGTCGACGTAGAGGCCGGTGAAGGTCTCGAGGATCGATTCGGCATCGCCGCCGAGCACCGCGAATCGGTCCTCATCGGTGATGGTCCCCTCGTAGGCCACGTGGAACAACTGGGTGGGTCGGGCTCCCCCGCCGAGCTCGGCCACGAGGATCTCAACTTCGAGCGGCTTCATCTCGTGGGTGAACACATTGCCGAGGTACTGCGCGTAGAGGTTGGCGAGGCTTCGGGCGTCTACGTCCTCTCGGCTGTACGCGAAACCCTTGGTATCGGCGTGACGCACACCGGCGACCCGAAGCTGGTCGTACTCGTTGTACTTACCCACCCCAGCAAAGGCGATGCGGTCGTAGATCTCTGAGATCTTGTGCAGAGTTTTGGACGGGTTCTGCGCAACTAGGAGCACACCACCCTCATAGAGGCAGGCCACCAGCGAGCGGCCTCGGGCGATACCCTTCTGGGCGTACTCAGCCCGGTCTTTCATTACCTGCTCAGGTGGGGCGTAGAACGGCATAGTCATCGGAGTGAACCTCCTGCATCGCCAGTGAGCTCTCGACGCCGTTCAATCACAGCGCTGAACCGGTCGGCAACCTCGTTGCTCTCCAGCTGGACGTAGCCCTCTGCGGTCACGGTCGACACGATTGGGTAGATGCCTCTAATGATGTCGGGGCCACCAGTTCCCGAGTCAGCATCGGCGGCCTCATAGAGGGCGAGCACGGCGAGCTCGAGAGCATCGTCGCGACTCAGACCATCTCGGTATCCGAGTTTGATGGTGGTTCGGGCATCGGGGCCGCCAGAACCATTGGTCTGGAAGTCGGACTCCTCGTAGTGCCCACCAGTGGCGTCGTAGCCGAAGATTCTGCCGGTCTTGCGGGTCAGGTCGTAGCCACAGAACAACGGGATAACGACGAACCCCTGCATGGCGAGCGGAAGATGGGATCGAACCATCTGGGCGAGTTGGTTGGCTTTGCCCTCGAGACTCAGGGTCACCCCCTCGACCTTCTCGTAGTGCTCGAGTTGCACCTGGAAGAGACGGACCATCTCCATAGCCATTCCCGCCGAACCAGCGATGGCCACCGCAGAAAAGCGGTCAGCGGGAAAAACCTTCTCCATCGATCGATGGGCAATGGTGTGGCCTGCGGTCGCCCGTCGGTCTCCGGCCATCACTACGCCGTCGGCGTAACGAAGAGCCACCACCGTCGTGGCATGCGGGACCGTCCCGGCGAGGTCACCGCCAGGGAGGGCATCGAGGCCACTCGCTTGAAGCAGCGAGGTGAAGCTTGGCCCGGGGTCCGAGGCAGCATCGAACATTGGCAGTCCCATCACTCGCCTCCCTTCTGGACATAGTTGCGCACGAAATCCTCAGCGTTCTCTTCGAGGACTTGGTCGATCTGATCGAGGATGTCGTCAAGCTCCGCCTTGAGCTGCTCGGAAGAGTCGCGATCGGCCGGTGGGGCCTCGACATCCTGGCTCTCGGTGGTCGAGGTGGTGGTTCGCCTCGTCTGCTCCTGTTCAGCCATGTGCGTCATGCTCCTCAGTGATCGTCGGGACTATGACTCGATCCGTGCCAGCAGTTCCTGGGCCGACCGAACCGAACCGAGCAATTGTTCGGTGTGGTCTGCCGTTCCCCGCAGTGGGTCCATCATAGGGACCCGGCGAAGCGGATCGGTCCCAAGGTCGAAGACCAAAGAGTCCCAGTTTGCTGTGACGACTTCTCGGGGGAACTTTGCGAGGCAGGATCCTCGGAAGTAGGCGCGTGTTCCTCGAGGAGGTTCTGTGACGGCACGATCGACGTCATTTTGGTTCACCAACTGCTCGAGGCCCACCCGGGAGGCGATGGATCGTTCCGGTCGCAGGTCGTGATACTGCAGATCCATGGCGCGCAGTTTTGGGTCGCCCATCGAGAGCCTGTGGCGATCGGCGAAGGCCTCAAGGACTCGCTTCTTGGCCACCCAGTCAATGGTCGCTGACATTGAAGGTGAGTCGGTGGCCAGACCGTGCAAGGAGCCCTCCCATCGCCGAAGGATCTCGACAACCTGCGACGGGTCTCCGATGGCTTCGCCGCCCCCCCGCTCGACGTATCTCACAGCTTGGCCGAGGAGGATCTCTTGGATCTCAAGGGCAGTGAGTGTGCGCCCGTCGGCAAGCTCGACAGTGGCGTTGAGGCTTGGATCGGCGCTGATGGTCCGGACGGCCCCCACCGGATCCGCTAGTTCGATCGGCTCGATCAGACCATCATCTTCGAGCATGGCGAGCAGGAGCGCTGTGGTTCCGACCTTGAGAAAGGTGGCCACTTCCGACATGTTGGCGTCACCAATGATGACGTGAAGACGACGAAACCGGGTGGCATCGGCGTGGGGCTCGTCTCTGGTGTTGATGATCGGACGCTTGAGCGTTGTCTCGAGTCCCACGACCGCCTCAAAGAACTCAGCCCGCTGGCTGATCTGGAACTGAGGCGGTCCATCGAAGGAGGTCGTCTCGGCACCGAGCTTTCCGGCACCGCAGTACACCTGACGCGAGACGAGATGCGGGACCATGGCGGCGATCACATCTCCGAAGGAGAGATCCCGAGCGATCAGGTAATTCTCATGCGTGCCGTAACTGTTGCCTTTCGCATCGGAGTTGTTCTTGAAGACCACGATTGGTGGAGCGTTGGGGTAACTCCGGGCGACATCCGCCATGGCGTGTCGGAGTACCTCCTCGCCGGCCCGGTCGTAGCGCACAGCCTCGAGCGGTGTGGACACTTCGGGGGACGAGTATTCGGGGTGGGCGTGGTCTACGTAGAACCGAGCACCATTGGTGAGGACAGCGTTGGCGAGGTGGGTCTCGATCATCGGCGCCAACGATCCAGGCTGAACTCGCCCGCGCGCATCGGCTCCGGGAGATTCTGCGTCGAAGTCCCAGCGGATGTGGTGAGCCAGTTTCGATGCAAAGGCATTGACCAGCAGCGTCGACATCACGATGGGGTCGTCCCCAGGTCTGCCGGTCGAGATGCCATACTCCGTCTCGATTCCAAGGACCTTGCTCACCGCCACCGCGTCGATGCTCCTGAGCTCAGAGGTATTGGCCGGTGCCGACGTGCTCGAGCGAACGACCACCGGAAGGGTCGTCGTCGTCCTTGCTCACCAGCGTTCGGACATAGACAATTCGCTCGCCCTTCTTGCCGGAGATCCTCGCCCAGTCATCAGGGTTCGTCGTGTTCGGGAGGTCCTCGTTCTCTTTGTACTCACGACGGATCGAATCGAGCAGGTCCTGGGTTCGTATACCGATGCCAGACCCGGCGATCTCTCGCTTGATGGCGAGCTTCTTGGCCCTACGGACGATGTTCTCAATCATGGCGCCTGACGCAAAGTCCCGGTAGTACAGGACCTCCTTGTCGCCGTTCTGGTACGTAACCTCGAGGAACTGATTGTCGTCGTCACGGCGGTACATCTCGGCAACCGTCGACTCGATCATGGCGCTGACGGCCTTGTCCACATCACCGCCCCCGGATCCGGAGACCTCATCGGCATCGATTGGCAGATCCGACGTCAGGTAGCGGCTGAAGATATGCCCTGCCGCTTCTTCATTCGGCCGTTCGATCTTGATCTTCACGTCGAGTCGACCGGGGCGCAGGATGGCTGGGTCGATGAGGTCTTCACGGTTCGAGGCTCCGATCACGATCACATCTCGCAGCTCCTCGACGCCATCAATCTCCGCCAGCAGCTGCGGGACGATGGTGGACTCCATGTCCGAACTGATCCCGGTGCCTCGAGTCCGAAACAGAGAATCCATCTCGTCGAAGAAGATGATGACCGGCACGCCCTCCTCGGCTTTCTCGCGTGCACGCTGGAACACGACTCTGATCTGTCGCTCGGTCTCACCGACGTACTTGTTCAGCAGCTCGGGCCCCTTGATGTTCAAGAAATAGCTGCGGACGGCGGTGTTGCCGGTGACCTCGGCGACCTTCTTTGCCAACGAGTTGGCGACGGCCTTGGCGATGAGGGTCTTTCCGCACCCGGGCGGGCCGTAGAGCAGGATCCCCTTGGGGGCCGGAAGTCGGTAGGTAGTGAAGAGATCCCGGTGCAGGTAGGGAAGCTCGACAGCATCGGTGATCGCTTCGATCTGACCATCGAGGCCTCCGACGTCGGCATAGGTGACGTCGGGCACCTCCTCAAGGACAAGGTCTTCGACCTCCCGGCGGTCGAGGAGCTCAACCAAGAGCCCGGCGCGCTGGTCCAGCAGCAGCGCGTCCCCTGGGCGCAGCGTCGATTCGTCCAGGGGATCAGCAAGCTCACAGACCCGCTCCTCGTCGGAGCGGCCGGAGACGATCGCCCTCCTTCCGTCCGCCAGAACCTCCCTGAGGGTAACGACGTCACCCGAGCGTTCGCCATCGCGGGCCAGCACGATGTTGAGCGACTCGTTGAGGACGACTTCGTCGCCTCGGTGCAGCTGGCCGGGGTCGAGATCTGGGTGCACCGACACCCGCAGCTTTCGTCCGCCAGCGAACACGTCAGCGGTGCCGTCGTGGTTCAGGCCCAACATTGTGCCGTAGCTGCTTGGTGGTTCGGAGAGCTGGGCTACCTCGGCACGCAGCGTCGCAAGCTGATCTCGGGCTTGCCGCAGGGTCTCGGCGAGCGTCTGATTCTGCGAGCGAGCAGCCATCAGGTCACCTTGGACTTCGAGCACCTTCTCCTCGAGTGCTTCGACCCGATGGGGTTGCTCCTCAAGTCGCCGACGCAGAGTGGCGATCTCGTGCAGCGCGGAGTCAAGCTCGCTTTGGTTGGCCTCAGCTGGCTTGTGGTCTTCCATGGTCCAACTCCCTCGATGGCCACCCTAGACGGAGCCTTCGGCGACCCGGCAGGTGGTCGCGGTCCGCGAGTTGTCTGAGTCACTCCGACTAGAGTTGTCTCATAGCTCACGAGACGGATTGGTGTGGTGCAGAGGCATCGCCGCCGTCTCTCATCAGGAGGACAGCAAAGATGAAGGTTTGGATCGATCAGGATCTCTGCACGGGTGATGGCCTCTGCGAGGAGATCGCTCCTGCCGTCTTCACACTGCTCGATGATGGTCTTGCCTATGTCAAGGAAGACGGATCAGTCAAGAACGAGCCGGGCGGCTCAGCTGGCATGGCGGGCGTCCCTGACGACCTGAAGGACGCCGTCGTTGAGGCTTCGGAAGAGTGCCCCGGAGAGTGCATCTTCATCGAAGAGGCATAGTCTCCCCCGCCGGCTCACGATGGTGTAGCCAGCAACCGTCTCGCTGTAGTCAGGAAGCCCGTGTGCGCCACCATGCGGTGGTCGGGACGGACACTCCTTTTTTCGATGTGCCACGTCCGCCTGAGGATCTCCGTGGTCTCGGCCATGCCGAAGGAGCCCTCATCAAGGACTTGGCGCAGCTGCGTCGTCTGATTGATGGTGGGCAGGTAGGCCAGCAAGATGCCACCGGGACGCAGCGCCTCTGCCGCGTGCTCAACGACTTTCCATGGTTCGGGCATGTCGAGAATGATGCGGTCGAGGCCGCGCTCTTCAATCCCCTCGGTGACGTCACGGATCTCGATCGTGTAGTCGATGTCGTCACCGAGCATGGCGACGACGTTCTTGCGGGCATGGGTGGCGAAATCCTCCCTGATCTCGTAGCCCAGCAGGGACACGCCTGCACGCAGAAGCGTCATCGAGAGCGCCCCGGATCCCACACCAGCTTCGAGGACACGCATGCCCGGACCGATGTCGGCGGCGATGAGGATGGCCCCAAGATCCTTGGGGTAGATCACTTGAGCACCGCGTGGCATCTTGACGACGACGTCGGCCAGTGTGGGGCGCAGGACCAGGAAGTTACGTCCAGTCGATCCGACGACGACATTGCCTTCGTCGGCCCCGATGATGTCGTCGTGGGACACGATCCCTGCATGGGTGTGGAACGATGCCCCCTCGACCATGGTGACGAGGTAACGGCGCTCTTTGGCGTCGACGAGCATGATGCGCTCGCCCGGAAGGACCGGCCGGAATGGCTCCATCGGGCCTAGCGCTTTGGCTCGGGCTTCGAGGCCGAGACGATCAGTCGATCGCCCGCCTTGACGGGCATTGAGATTACGGCTCGCTCTTCGCGTGCCACTTCGTTGCGGATGATGCGTGCGGCGACCGCAACCACGATCCAAGCCCAGTGGCTCCCGGTGGTGCCCCGACGCAAGCCTGTGCGATAGATCCAGCCGATGACGGTGCCGGCCACTCAGATTCTCCGGACTTCAACGACGGTCCGTGACCGACGTCCTTTTCGGCGGCCGATCACATAGGTGATCGCCAGCGCCAAGAACCCGAAGGCGCCAGCGATGCCGGCAGCCTTCACGCCGGCCTCTGCCACGCTGTCCTGGCCATCGGAAACTAGGCCTGAGAACGCCGTTTCGAGATCTGACCGGGTGATGGGTCCCTTCGAGCTGCTCACTTGCTCGTCTCCTGCTTCGGTATACGTCGCTTCGCAGGTCCGCTGCTGATTCGCCACGCAGCCATTGCTCCGATCGCCACCGCAACCAACAAGACCACGACATATGCGATCCAGTCGAGGTTGCCCTGGAACCACGAGAAGGTTTGCAGGCCTCGCAATAACCCGACGAGCAACAGCACCAGTCCTCCGCCGATGAAGACTGATCCCAGGGTCCCATAGGCCGTGTAGCGACCCAGATCCTTGAGCGGACCGACCGTTTCCTGCTTGAGGTAGCTGACCACCAAGTTGATGACGTCGCCGCCTTGCGCCTTGAGGCCACTCCATCTGCGATTTGCCATGGACGGATCCTACTTGCGCTCGCGGTAGACGTAGGTGGAACTCGCTCTCGCTAGCAGTCGACCGGCAGCATCGACCACGCTCGCCTCCACGAAGGCCACGCGCTTGCCACCAGAGACGACTTCGGCGGAGCAAGTCATCTCACTGCCCGTGGCTATCGGCGCCATGAAGCTTATTTTGAGCTCGGCGTTGGCGACGAAGACCTTGCGATCCACGGCGAACGTTACTGCGGCGGCTCCCATGGACGAATCCACGAAGGCGGTCAGGAATCCCCCCTGCATGATGCCGGCAGGATTCTCGAAGCGCTCATCCGCAGTCATGGTCCAGGTGCTTCGCCCTGGCGTTGCCTTGTCGATGCAGACCATCCCAAGCGTAAGGTCGCAGTTCGGTGGCACCTGCAGGGCATGTCGACTCATGTCCGCAGGCTACCGGATGCCTTCCGGGCCAACAGGCGGGACTCCTGCGTTCTGTAGCATCGCCCTATGGCTGAGCACAGTGGCGGAGTGGAGAACGGCGATGAGTGGGAGGACCTCGCGGTTCGAACCATCAGGGCCTTGGCGATGGATGCGGTACGCAAGGCCAACTCAGGCCATCCAGGCACCGCCATGGCGCTTGCGCCGCTCGCCCATGTGCTCTTCGGGCGGGTGATGAGCTTTGATCCGACAGATCCGGCATGGCCAGACCGGGACCGTTTCGTGCTCTCGGCAGGTCACGCCTCGGTCCTTCTGTATTCGATGCTCCACGTGACGGGCTACGACCTGACACTTGAGGACCTCGAAGCATTCCGTCAGCTCGGCAGTCGCACGCCCGGCCATCCAGAGGTGGGAGTGACCCCGGGCGTCGAAGTCACCACCGGACCGTTGGCCCAGGGCCTCGCCAACGCAGTGGGCATGGCCATCGCCGAACGGCAGCTTCGAACGAGTCATGGCAGTGATCTGTGCGACCATCGCACCTGGGTGATCGCCGGTGACGGGTGCCTAGAGGAGGGATTGAGTCACGAGGCCGCCTCGTTGGCCGGTCACCTTGGTCTTGGACGTCTGACCTGCATCTACGACGATAACCACATCACCATTGACGGTCGCACGGAATTGGCGCTCTCCGATGATGCTGCTCGGCGGTTCGAAGCGTATGGCTGGCAGGTCATCGAGCTCGGCGAACGAGCCAACGACCTTGCGGCAATCGAAGCGGGTCTTCGGGAGGCAATGGCTGATGAGGATCGGCCAGCCCTGGTGATCTTGCGGTCGCATATTGGTTTTCCCTCGCCGATGTTCACTGACTCGCCGTTGGCCCATGGAAACCCATTCCCGGCGGAGGAGATCGCAGCGACCAAGGAGTTGATGGGTCTCGATCCCGAACAATCGTTCGTGGTGGCACCTGAGGTGCTCGATGGCTATCTCGGAGCCACGAGCAGAGGACGCCAAGCCCATGAGGAGTGGAAGCTCCGGGTTGAGACGGCCGGCGAACGCGGGATTGCCTTCGCCGCGCAGGTGGCGGGCGACCTCTCGGCTGCGATCGCCGCTCCGCTCCCCCAGTTCGAGACGGGTGCCCAGATTGCCACTCGGCGATCCTTCGCCACCTGTCTTGCCGGGACGGCGCCACTCTTGCCTGGACTGCTCTCTGGGTCCGCCGATCTCACCGAGAACACCGGAACCGACCTTCCCGATGCACGAGCCCAGTCGGCTGGAGATCCTGGAGGCCGACAGGTGCACTTCGGAATCCGCGAACACGCCATGGGTGCTGCGATGACCGGGATGGCGCTCCATGGCGGGATCCTGCCCATTGGCGGGACCTTCTTCGTGTTCTCCGACTACATGCGCGGCGCCATCAGGGTGGCTGCGATCTCCGGGGCCAAGGTGGTCTACGTCTTCACTCACGATTCCATTGGGGTCGGCGAGGATGGCCCCACGCATCAGCCGGTGGAGCAACTCGCCTCGCTGCGGGCCATGCCAGAGCTGAGTGTGATCCGACCGGCCGATGCCAACGAATGTGCCGTGGCCTGGCGTTCAGCGCTCGAGGCTGATGGTCCGGTGGCATTGATCCTGAGCCGCCAGAATCTCCCTGTCCTCGCTGAGACCGCCGTACGCGGTGCCGAGGGTCTCCCGACCGGCGGGTACGTACTCAGCGAGTTCGGGAACGGCTCCTTGGATCTTTCGATTGTCGCCACGGGCAGCGAGGTGAACCTCGCTCTCGATGCGGCGCGGGTGCTGGCCGATGGTGGCCTGACGGTACGAGTGGTCTCGATGCCGTGCATGGAGTGGTATCTCCGCCGACCGGCCCACGAGCGCGACGCAGTGCTTCCGCCGGCCGTGCCCACGCTGTCTGTCGAGGCAGCGAGCACCTTCGGGTGGAGCGCAGTGGCAACTCAATCGCTTGGGATCGACCGCTTTGGCGCGAGCGCGCCGGGACCCGAGGTCTTCGGCGAGTTGGGCATCACCGTTGACGGCGTGATCAGGGCTGCACGCAGCATGCTGGCCGGAACCTCTCGGTGACATCGAGTGCTCGAACCAGCCGGTCTCTCGAGTCAGTGCACGAGCGGGGCCCGGCAATGCCTACGATCGTCGATGTGCAGCATGCTCGAGGTGGCAGGCGAGAGCGAGGGTCATGGACGACATCACTAGCGATCTAATCGAGGAACCCCTCGAATCGCTTATGCAACGGGCCTCGGCTCGGAGGGATGGCGCAACCGGAACGAGGGTGACCTATTCGCCCAAGGTGTTCATACCGCTCACCATGCTCTGCCGGGATCGATGTGGCTATTGCACATTCGCCAAGGCACCTGCCCGCCTCGAGAGTCCGTATCTGTCGATCGCTCAGGTGGTGGAGATCGCTACCGAAGGTGCAGCGCAAGGCTGCACCGAAGCCCTGATCACTCTCGGTGAGCGCCCCGAACTCCGGTACGAGATCGCCGCCGCGTGGCTGGCCGAGCACGGTTTCGCTTCAACGGTCGAGTACGTCGCCGCAGCAGCCAAGGCCGTCGTTGAAACCACCGGTCTGCTGCCCCACATCAATGCCGGCGCACTCTTCGCAGAGGAGCTCGCCTTGCTCCGGCCAGTCTCGGCCAGCCAGGGGATGATGCTCGAGAGTCTCAATCCTGATCTCGACGCTCACCGTCTCGCTCCGGACAAGGCCCCTGATCGTCGTCTCGCCACGCTTGACGCCGCCGGCGAACTCGCCATCCCCTTCACATCAGGACTCCTTGTGGGGATAGGCGAGAGCCGCCAAGACAGGCTTGATGCCCTCGCGGCCATCGCCTCGTCACACGCGACCTTCGGCCATGTTCAGGAGGTGATCATCCAGAACTTCCTCCCCAAGGCCGGCACCCTCATGGCCTTGCATCCCGCAGCCCCGATGGACGAGCTGCTCTGGACCATCGCTGTGGCTCGGATCGTCCTCCCGATGAGCATTCATGTCCAAGCACCCCCGAACCTCATCGATGATCCCGTGACGTTGCTGGCGGCCGGGATCGATGACTTCGGAGGTATCTCGCCGGTAACAATCGACCACGTCAATCCGGAACGTGCTTGGCCGGAACTCGAGTTGCTCGAGGCCCGGGTGGCGGCTGCAGGTTTTTCGCTCACTCCCCGGCTCACGGCCTATCCCGAATACCTTGCCGAATCAGAGCGCTGGTTCGACGCCGCAATGGTGACTCCGGTACGAGTGCTCTCTGACGCCGCCGGCCTTGCTCGAGACTCACGATGGGTCTCTGGTGGCGAGATAGCACCTCCGTTGCTTGTCGGCAGTTCTCGCCGTGCCATTTCTGGTCGGATTGTTGAAATCCTCGACGGATTCACGAGCGGCGAGGAGCTCGGCCTCGGAGAGATCGAGGACTTGTTCAGTGCTCGGGGGGCCGAAGTGGCGGCTGTGTGTGAGGTCGCCGATGACCTACGTCGTTCGACCGTGGGCGATGACGTGACCTATGTCATCAACCGGAATATCAATTACACCAACGTCTGTACGTTCAAGTGCAAGTTCTGCGCCTTCTCCAAGGGTCCGCTGTCGCTGAATCTCCGAGGTGATCCCTACCTTCTTGATCTCGATGAGGTCACCCGTCGGGTGGCCGAGGCCGAGGCTGACGGAGCCACAGAGGTCTGCCTCCAGGGTGGCATTCATCCCTCGTTCGATGGTGATTACTATCTCGACGTCATTGATGCGGTCCACAAGGGCTCTGACAAGATCCACATTCACGCCTTCAGTGCCCTTGAAGTCTTCGAGGGAGCTCGTCGTTCCGAGATGTCCCTCGCTGACTACCTCACTGCCCTCAAGGACCGTGGTTTGCGCACCCTCCCGGGGACGGCGGCTGAGATCCTCGACGACGAGGTCCGTGCCGTAATCTGCCCCGACAAGGTCACGACCGAACAGTGGCTCGAAGTTCATGAGACGGCACACCGGATCGGTTTGAATTCGAACGTCACGATCATGTTCGGGACCGTCGAAGGTCCGCGCTCGTGGGCCAAGCACATGGTGGCCACCCGCGAGGTCCAAGCGAGAACTGGCGGGTTCACTGAGTTCGTCCCGCTCCCCTTCGTCCACATGGCAACCCCCGTGTTCCTCCGGGGGATGGCCCGCAAGGGACCAACCTGGAGAGAGGCTCTGTTGATGCACGCCGTCGGACGGCTGGCCTACCGGGGTTCAATCGACAATATTCAGGTCAGTTGGGTCAAGATGGGCGTGGAGGGATCAGCGCAGGTGCTCCAGGCGGGGGCCAATGACCTCGGCGGGACCCTCATGGATGAGAACATTTCCCGAGCTGCTGGAGCATCGCATGGGCAGCGCATGGAGACCGAAGATCTCGAAGCCATCGTGAAGCCGCTTGGCCGGTCGCTTGTGCAACGGACGACCCTCTACGGCGTGCCGGTCAGTTGAACGCAGAGAGCGCCGACGCCGAGATCTGGCGATCACTCCTTGACGAGGTGCCGGCCTCGGAAGATCTCACCGCCAGCCAAGCGACGCTTGTGCGCTCCCTTCTTGAGACCGTCGGGGTCTTGGCTCGACGTTCGACCCACACGCTCGACCTCAAGATCGCCGACGCCGCGCTGCGAGAGATGGCGGAGGCATTCAGCATCTTCGGACCCTACCGAGCGGTCCCCAAAGTCACCATGTTCGGTTCGGCGAGGACCCAAGCCGACGATCCGGTCTACGTCCTCGCCCGAGAGTTGGCTGAGCGCTTGGCCGATGACGGCTGGATGGTGGTGACGGGGGCGGGTCCAGGCATCATGCAGGCCGGCACTGAGGGGGCGGGGCGTGAGCGGTCCTTCGGTGTGAACATCAAGCTGCCGATGGAGCAGGGAGCGAACCCGATCATCGCCGAGGACTCCAAGCTCGTCGAAATGCACTACTTCTTCACTCGCAAGTTGATCCTGGTGAAGGAATCGGACGCCTATGTCATCCTGCCCGGCGGCTTCGGGACCCTTGACGAGGCCTTCGAACTGCTCACTCTCCTTCAGACGGGCAAAGCGCAGCCTGCGCCAGTCATCCTCGTTGAGACCCCCGGTGACAGCTACTGGCATCATTGGCAAGATTTCATCGACAGCCAGGCCATCGCCGCCGGGTACGTCTCGCGCGAGGACGCAGACTTCTATTCGGTGGTCAGCAGCGTCGACGAGGCGATGGGCGTCATCGAGGGCTTCTACCGGATCTACCATTCGAGCCGCATGGTCGGGGACCTCATGGTGCTCCGGCTTCGAGCCACACCGACCGATGAAGAGCTCGATGAGATCAATCTTCGGTTTGCCGACATCGTCGTCGAAGGTCGGATCCGCCGGATTGATCCGATGCCACCGGAAGTGTCGAGCGACGACCATCTCGAGCTACCTCGGCTGGCATTTCACTTCAATCGGCTGCACTTCGGTCGCCTGAGACAGCTGATCGATGCCCTGAACCAGATTGAGGGCTCCGTCGGCTAATCGAAGTCGGGCTCACCTGGCCGATTGATCCCCTCGAGGAGTTGGATGGCTTTGACAACGCTTCGCCGAGCTCTCGTGACCACACGCTCGGCCGCAGCGGCCGGGGAGGCCTTCGGATCAGCATCGCTCATGGCCTCGCTCAACAGGTCGAGGGCGAGATCAGCCAGCTGTTCTGCAGCGTCTCCGAGATGGCTGGCCAGCATGTCGACCTGCTCGTCCCTCACGATCCAGGGGCCACGATCGTGACGGAGAGCTCCCCTGCGGCGTACTGGGCCCGGAGGACCTTCTTGTCGAACTTACCCACCGAGGTCTTGGGCACCTCGTTGATGAAGGTCCACCGCTCAGGGAGCCACCACTTCGCTACCCGGCTCTGGAGGAAGTCGAGCAACGATTCTGCCGTGATCGTCACGCCGGGGCGCACCACGACGCAGGCCAACGGTCGTTCGTCCCAGCGGTCATCCGGGACCGCCACCACTGCTGCCTCAAAGACGTCAGGATGGGCCATGATCTCGTCCTCGAGCTCCAAGCTCGAGATCCACTCGCCTCCCGACTTGATGACGTCCTTGGATCGGTCAGCGATGACCATGAATCCCTCGGCATCGAGGGTGCCGACGTCACCGGTTCGGAGCCACCCGTCCTGGAACTTCTCCTGATCGTCGTCGAGGTAATACGAAGCGGTGATCCAGGGTCCGGTGATCTGGAATTCACCGACGCTGTGTCCATCATTGGGCAGCACGGAACCATCATCGGCCACGACCCGAACCTTGACCCCAGAGAGCACTCTCCCGGCCTTAACCCGGTAATCCATGGCGCGTGATGGGTCAGAGCGGAATGGTGGGTGACTCATGGCGGCGAGTGGGCTGGTCTCGGTCATGCCCCACCCTTGAACAATGTTGACGCCGAAGAGGCCTTCGAACGACTCCATGAGCGTTCGAGGCACCGCTGAGCCTCCGGCTGTCACCATTCGCAACGAACTCATATCGACTGGTGATGCGGTGGCCACAGCGAGCAGGTCGTTCCATACCGTGGGCACCCCGCAGGCCAGGGTGGGTCGCTGCTCGGGGATGATGCGGGACAGGGCCTGACCCATGAGGTGCTGCTGCGGGAGGATGAGGTCACATCCCGACATCCATGCCGCATAGGGGGTTCCCCAGGCATTGGCGTGGAACATGGGCACGATGACCAGGATCCGGTCACGCTCGCTCATACCGATCGAATTTGCCGACGTCGCAGCCATCGAGTGCAGATATGTCGACCGGTGTGAGTAGACCACCCCCTTGGGGTTGCCCGTCGTGCCACTCGTGTAACACATGGCGGCTGCGGCGGTCTCATCGAGGGCCGGCCAGTCAGCGAAGGGCTCTGCCTCGTTCAAAAGATCCTCGTATCGGACCGCGTTACCGAGTGCCGAGGCATCTCCATCGCCCACCACGACGAAGGTCTCGACGGATGTCAGTTGATCTACGACACGGGCCAGCAATGGCACGAGGACGTCGTCGACGATCACGACCTTGTCCTCCGCGTGATTGATGACGTAGCTGAGCTGCTCGGGGAAGAGACGGATGTTGAGTGTGTGCAGGACCGCCCCCATTGACGGGATGGCGAGGTAGGCCTCCATGTGGGCCTGGTTGTTCCACAGGAACGTCCCCACACGGTCGCCAGTGCCAACTCCGAGTTTCGAGAGCGCACTCGCAAGAAGCGCGGCCCGATGGCCCACCTCGGCGAAGGTTGCCTCTCGATAACCATCCTCGAGCACAGTGATGACCTTGGACTGCGCATGGACCTGCTGGCCATAGGTGAGGATGTCGCTGATGAGCAGCGGCGTCTCCTGCATGGTGCTCTTGAGCATTGCTGCCCCCCTCCTCGACGAACAATGTGTTCGGCGTTGCATGGTACCCGTCGACGTGATTCTCGGCGACCGTTGGGCTCTATGCCCCGTCCTTTGCCAGTTCGAATCCTCATGGTTGCAGCAGTGCCGTTTGTCATATTCGTGTTGGTCATCGGGCTCCTCGGGGCGGTGCTGGTGCAGGTTGGAGGAGCTGGTGTCAGCGGTGAACCGATCCTTTCGGCGCCAACCGGGGCGTTAGCAGTACCGGGTCCATGGTTGGAAGCCGAGCGTCGTGCGGCTGAGAGTTGCCCGGAATCTCCGTGGTACATCCTTGGTGCTCTCGGCTGGCTGGCATCGCGCTCGGGGCGGCTCCCGATCGGCAGGCCGCCTCCGTGGTGGGGATGGGATGGTGGGGTGTTTGGGGTGGTGGCTGACCCTTCTCCTCGACGCTTGAGCGTGACCCGTGCGGCGAGAGAGGCTGAGGATCGGATGTGTGGGGCCATCGCGCAATATGGTTCTCTCGCTGAAGCCCTCAGATCGACCTTGGGTTCGTCGTCGTCAGCCCTCGAGGTTGAGGTGCTGTCGCTTAGCCTCAGCGACCGGCCCCATCTCCAAGATGCCGATGCCCGGGCCATTGACTTCGCAGTCCATGCCCTTGGAATTCCCTACGCATGGGGTGGAAACGGACCGCAAAGCTATGACTGCTCAGGTCTCATCGTGGCAGCCGAACGATCTGCCGGGCGTCGCATGCCTCGCACTGCCCAGGCTCAGCATGATGTCGCTCGAATCGTTCGCCCCCCGGGACAAGCGGGTGATCTTGCCTTCTTCGGTGCTTCGGCGAGGTCAATCGGCCACGTCGGTCTGATTATCGGAGGCCAGTTAATGATTGATGCCCCGCATGCGGGGGCGGTCGTCAGAATCGAACCATATTCATGGTCCGAACTGATCGACGAGGGTGCGCCCTCGTGACCGGCTAGCGCAGCGCTACCGTGCCGGGCCGGAGCGGGGCTGGCAATTCGGTGGTCCCAACGAGATGGGCGTCAACACTGGCGGCAGCGGAGCGGCCCTCCGCAATGGCCCAAACGATGAGGCTTTGTCCTCGGGTCATGTCACCGCACACGAACACGCCGGGACGAGATGTCGACCAGTCGGCCCCCGCGGCCACGTTTCCACGAGCGTCAAGGTCGAGACCCAATTCAGCCACGACGGAGGTCACCTCTGGGCCAGTGAAGCCCATCGCAAGGAAGACCAGGTCTGCTGGGATCTCTCGCTCGGTGCCGGGAACCGGCTCAAAGCGTGGACCGTGTGGTCCAGATGACATCTCGACATCGTTCACCAGGATCGCACGGACGCGGCCACTCTCGTCACCGAGGAAGGCCGAACTGGTGATCGAATACAAGCGCTCCCCTCCTTCTTCGTGGGCCGATGCGGTTCGCATGATGACTGGCCAGGTTGGCCAGGGGTTCGCAGCACCACGATTGGCCGGAGGCGGAGGCATGATCTCGAGTTGGGTGACCGATGCAGCGCCCTGCCGGTGGGCGGTACCGAGGCAGTCGGCTCCCGTGTCGCCGCCACCGATGATGACGACATGCTTAGATTCCGCATTGATTGGGTGCTCAACGAGCGTTCCGTCCTGAACCATGTTGGCCGGCTTCAAGTACTCCATGGCGAGGTGGATCCCGGCGAACTCTCGGCCGGGAATATCGAGGTTGCGGGGATTCGTTGATCCCCCCGCCAGCACGATGGCATCGAAGCTGGCTGCGATCTCTTCGGCCGACACGACGGTGACGTCGGGGCTCACGGCAGTTCCGGCTCCTCGTTCGTGGCCAGGCTCGCTGTGTGCCGGATCGTCGGCCACAAGACCCACCGAGGTCGACGTCCGAAATACGACGCCCTCTTCGACCAGCTGGTTGATTCGGCGTTCGACCACGGCCTTTTCCATCTTGAACTCGGGGATCCCAAAGCGCAGCAACCCACCGGGCTGCTCGCCTCGCTCGAAGACGACGACGTCGTGACCAGCTCGGACCAACTGCTGGGCGGCAGCGAGGCCCGCCGGGCCGGATCCCACGATGGCCACCCGCTTGCCGGTGCGCTCGAGCGGTCGCTGGGGGGTCACCCATCCCTCGGCCCAGGCGCGTTCGATGATCTCGAACTCGATCCTCTCGATTGCTACCGGGTCGTCGTTGATGCCGACCACGCAGCTTCCCTCGCAAGGGGCGGGGCAGAGTCGACCAGTGAACTCGGGAAAGTTATTGGTGGCGTGGAGGCGCTCGATGGCCGTCGACCAATCACCTCGGTAGACGAGGTCGTTCCACTCGGGGATCAGGTTCCCGAGGGGGCAGCCCTCATGACAGAACGGAATGCCGCAGTCCATGCAGCGGGCACCCTGAGTCCTTGTCTGGTCCTCACTGAATGGCTCGTAGACCTCGCGCCAGTCACGCAGCCGGACCGGAACCGGCCGACGCTCGGGAAGTTCGCGAGGGAACTCAAGGAATCCGCTTGGCTTACCCATGTGAGGCCTCCATGATCGCTTCGTTCACGTCCCGTCCATCACGTTCGGCATCGGCGATGGTTTTCAGGACTCGGCGGTAGTCGCGAGGCATGATCTTGACGAAGTCTGCGAGTGACGCAGGGTCATCGAGGATTCGTTCAGCGACCGCCGAGCCGGTTTCTGCGAGATGGACGGCGAGCACGTCACGGAGCCATTGCGCGTCCTCGTCGGTCAGCGGCTCGACGTCGACCATCTCGTTGTTGACCCGGTCCCCCACCGTTCGAGCAGGATCAAACAAGAAGGCCATGCCTCCAGACATCCCGGCACCGAAGTTGCGTCCCGTGGGTCCAAGTACCACTGCCCGCCCGCCGGTCATGTACTCACATCCATGGTCACCCACACCCTCGACCACTGCGGTGGCACCAGAGTTGCGAACGCAGAAGCGCTCTCCCACCCTTCCACGCACGTAGAGCTCGCCCGAGGTCGCCCCATAGAGCAGGACATTGCCGGCGATGATCTGGTCCTCTGCCACGAACGGTGCCCGTGGGTCAGGAGCCACGACGATTCGGCCACCGGAAAGCCCCTTGCCGACGTAGTCGTTGGCGTCCCCGATCAGCCGCATGGTGATCCCCTTGGGCACAAACGCGCCGAAGCTCTGACCGGCCGAACCGGTCAAGGTGATCTGCACGGTGTCGTCGGGGAGGCTGTTGCCACCAAAGCGCTTGGTGATCTCGTAGCCCGTCAAGGCCCCAACCGAGCGGTCGCGGTTGGTGATGGCTATGGCGATCTCGACCGGCTCGCCAGATACCAAGGTGGCTGCCATCTGCGGGATGATCTGCTGATCCAGCGCCATGTCAAGGCCGTGATCCTGTGTCGTCGTGCAACGGGTGACGATGCCCGTCACGCTTGAGGGAGCATCGAGGATGGTCGAGAGATCGAGCCCGGCGGCCTTCCAATGGTTGACGGCCCTGGCAGCATCAAGCAGGTCAGTGCGTCCCACTGCCTCCTCGATGGATCGCAGGCCCAGTGCAGCGAGAAGTTCGCGAACCTCTTCGGCAATGAATTCGAAGAAGGTCTCGACGAACTCCGGGGTACCGCTGAAGCGCTCTCGAAGCTTGGGGTTCTGGGTGGCAATCCCCACGGGGCACGTATCGAGGTGACAGACGCGCATCATCACGCAGCCCGACACCACCAAAGGTGCGCTGGCGAAGCCGAACTCCTCTGCGCCGAGTAGCGCTGCGATCACCACGTCGCGACCGGTCTTCATCTGGCCATCGACTTGCACCACGATGCGATCGCGAAGACCGTTCATGAGGAGGGTCTGTTGGGTCTCGGCGAGCCCAAGCTCCCAGGGGCCACCCGCGTGCTTGAGCGACGTGAGCGGGGCGGCTCCGGTGCCGCCGTCGTAGCCTGAGATGAGGACGACGTCGGAGTGAGCCTTGGCCACTCCCGCGGCCACAGTGCCGACCCCGGCTTCGGAGACAAGCTTGACGTGGACTCGGGCCTTCGGATTGGCGCTCTTGAGGTCGTGAATCAGCTGAGCGATGTCCTCAATTGAGTAGATGTCATGGTGCGGTGGCGGCGAGATGAGACCGACGCCTGGTGTCGAGTGACGGGTGGCGGCGATCCAGGGATAGACCTTGTGCCCCGGCAGTTGCCCGCCTTCTCCGGGCTTGGCACCTTGGGCGATCTTGATCTGGATGTCATCGGCATTGACGAGGTAGTCACTTGTCACGCCAAAGCGCCCCGACGCAACTTG
>CAIUMH010000066.1 GCA_903900235.1 uncultured Actinomycetes bacterium | reverse complement strand
TCACCCGACATGTCAGTGTCCATGCCCTCGTACTTGTTGGGGATGACGATGTCGACGCCGTAGGGGTGGTCGCCGATGTGCTCGTCGATCCAGTTCAGCTCGACCTCGAGCTGCTCCGGAGAGAAGCCGACGGCGCCGAGCACGCCGAAGCCTCCGGCCTTGGCGACGGCCACGACCACGTCGCGGCAGTGGGTGAAGGCGAAGATCGGGAACTCGATGCCAAGGTCGTCACAGATGGGAGTGTGCATAGGGTGACCCTAACAATGAACGAACGAGGGTAGGAGTCAACCGACGCTGGGGCAGACCCATCAGAGAGGTCGCGAGAGGTGACAACATCTATGCGGTGCGACACCGTGAGACCACACGCTCGATGGACCCGTATCTCCGGGTGCGTCGCCACTACCTGACCGGCCTCTTCACCTCGTCGCTGGGTGACGGCATGGTGGGCCTCACCAGCAGCTTCCTGATCTACCAGCAGACCAAGCGGGCTTCCGACGTCGCACTCATCATCGTGCTGAGCAACATCCCCTCGCTCCTGCTGCCCACGGTGGCGACCAGGCTGGCGCAGCGCTGGGGTGGCCCGAAGCTCTACCTCGCCGTCTGGGGCACCTACTACTCGCTCGGTCTCGTCCCCTTTGCCCTCGGGCTCACCGGCCACCTGAGTGCGGGCACGCTGCTGCTCTGGTACCTGCTCCTCGGGGTCGTCCAAGGCCTCGGCAGCCCGACGGCAGGGCTCGTGCGAACCGAGATCTCCCCGGCCGGCGGCTCTTCGGAGTTCAACGGCGCCGCCGTCCGGGCCATGGCCGTCGCCACCATGATCGGCATTCTCGTCGGCGGAGGCGCCCTGGCCCTGGTGGGTCCCGCATGGATCTACCTGCTCAGCGCACTGTCCGGCTGCCCGCTGGTCCTCTCGGTGGTGCCCCTCCTCAAGACCGTCGCCGTCGACAGGTCTGCCGCACCCGCCAGCTTCTCCGTCGCTCGCGAGGTGCAGCGGACCAACCCAGAGATCCGGGCCGCGTTCCGGTTCGGCCTGATCATCTTCTTGCTCTCCGGCTACGCCGTGACCCTCCCGGCCATCGCTGCCAAGATCGGGCATCGCGCCATGATCCTCTCGTCGCTCCAGGCCGCCGCCGTGCTCGGCGGCCTCTTCGTGGTCGCAGGCGTGCGCTTCATCCACCGTCGGACCACCTGGCTCAAGGTCCAGCGGGCCTGCGTCATCATCATCGGCGTGGCCATCGTCTACTTAGGCTGGGTAGCGCTTCGAGACCATCAGCCCCTCTGGTACCTCGCGACTGCGGTGGTGGCCATCATCCCGCTCGGATTCGCCCTCAACCTCGACACCTCCATCCTCAACGCCGCCGTGCAGGTCGCCGCTCCGCAAGAGTCGCGCACCCCCGTGCTGACCGCCTTCGCCCTGATCCCGATGATCGCCCTCCCGCTGAGCGAAGTCATCATCGGAGGCGTCGCCGATCTCGTATCGCCCTCGTTCGCCCTGTTGCTTGTCGGTTGCCTGACGCTGCTGCTCGTGTTGATCCCCCGCCACGGAGCCGCCCGCGCAGCGTTCAGTGCCATCGATGATGAGCATGTCTTCCCTGAGGCGGACCTCGTCAACGTCCTGACCATCGAGGACATCGAGGAGGCCGGGGGCGTGATCCCGAACCAGATCATCGGACCGGAGATCACCAATACCGAGGATCGAGAGCGATAGGACGCTTCTGCGGTCGGACTGCGTGGGCCCTTGCTCCCCAAGACCATATGCACCCCCCAGGACCCCCTTAGGTGAGAGCATCGTGACCATGTCAGAGAAGCGCCACATCCTCGCTCGCCTGCGGCCCCGAGCCTGGAGCGCCGAGACCTGGGTCTGCTCCATGCGGGGGCACGTTGCGCCGGCCGCCCATGTCGAGACCCTGGAGTCGTCGGACGCCATGCTCGGCGTCGAGCTCGCGGACGGGAACCGACTGGTCCGGTGCCTGCGCTGCGACCTCTGGCTGGCAGAGTCGGCACCCCGTCATCCGACCAGGCCGACCCTCGGACCCCTCGACGCCCTGCCCAGGCCGAGGAGAGGCGCCTTGCTCGACGAGGCCATTCTGCTCCGGTTGATCTCCCTCGACCGTGCTGTGCACAGCGTGCTCTTCAGCATCCTGGCGATCGTGCTCATCGCCGTCCGACTGCAGTTCGGCGCCGTCGAGCACTGGGCCCGCTCGCTCTACAACGACCTTGGGGCGGGAGGTCACCCCCTCCTGTCGAGCCAGCTCCAGCACCTCCTCGGCCTGCGTCCGGAATCCGTGACGCTGCTGCTGGTCATGGCGCTTGCGTATGCCTTGATCGAGGGCGTCGAGGCCGTCGGCCTCTGGAGGGAGCGACGGTGGGCCGAGTACCTCACGGTCATCGCCACGGCCGGGTTCCTGCCCCTCGAGATCCATGAGCTGATGCGGAAGATCTCGGTGTTCCGGGTCGCCGCCCTGCTGATCAACCTCGCCATCGTCGTCTACCTGCTCGTTGCCAAGCGCCTCTTCGGCATCAGAGGGGGTGCGAGCGGTACCGCCGCCGAGGCAACGAACTGGGGGGATGTGCTCGCCCAACCCGGACTTCAGCCGTCCTCCATCGAAGAGGCGTAGCCGCGGTTCGCGTTGGTCGATGCTCCCACGCACGCTGAGGTCCGGGGCGGCCCCGATCGACCACACTCCGGGTGAGGGTCCAGACCTGGTCCACGAGGTGGACCTCGGCGCATCGAATCTACCCACAACGAAGTCAAGGCTCCTGCAAGATCCCCGGAGGGACCTCGCAGGAGCCCTGCTGTGACTGCAGATGCGCTACTGGATGTGGAGCCCCGAGATCGCACGGGCGATGATCAGCTGCTGGATCTCTGAGGTGCCCTCGACGATCGTGAAGGTCATGGAGCGATCAGAATTTGCCCAGCTCAGCGGGGATTTTCTGAGCTGAGGGACCCACGAATAGCCGGTATCGACCCACCAGCGCCCATGAGGGGGCGATCTCTCGTGATGATTGTGGGACCGTCACGGAGACAGGAAGACCTACAACAGAAGGGTTAGGCCAGTCTGCGGAGGGCCAGACATTGCGCTCGTTGGACTCCGATCGCGACCAGTTGAGTCAGGTTTCGTCATTGAGATTCGACATGTCAATCGAACCAAGATCCTGAACGTTCACACCGTCTTGAGGTCATAAGAAGTGGAGAGCATTCCGCACCAGTCACCCACACCTCGCCAATTGCGACATCGACGGCATCACGCAAAACGAATTGGGAATCGCCTGCACTGATTCCTCGGTCGCAATCTCCGAGTGAATCGCACTGGGTCTGATGGAGACTCTCAGACTGTGATTCCAACCAGCGGGGTTCCGCTGGAGATCGCATCGTAGGCCGCCTCGAACTCGACAGGCGGAACGTCGCCGAGGTAGCTGTGGAGACGCTCGGTGTTGTGCCAGTGGACCCAGCTGAGCGTGGCGAGCTCGAGGTCGTCGATGGTCTTCCAGGGCCCTCGGCCCGGACCGCGGACGAGCTCGGTCTTGTAGAGGGCATTCACGCTCTCGGCGAGGGCATTGTCGTATGAATCACCGACGCTGCCGATCGAAGGTCGGGCTCCGATCTCGTCGAGTCGCTCGCCGTAACGGATGGACGTGAACTGACTGCCGGCATCGGAATGACACCGCAGGTCCTCAAGCCTCGTGCCGCGCTGCCACCTTGCCATCTCGAGGGCGTCCAAGACCATCTCGGTGCGCATGTGGCCCGCCACCCTCCAGCCCACGATCATCCGGCTGAAGGCGTCGGTGATGAAGCAGACGTAGGCGATGCCGGCCCACGTCGGCACGAAGGTGAGGTCGGTGACCCAGAGCTGGTTCGGTCCCGTCGCCGTGAAGTTCCGCTCGACGAGGTCGGGAGATCTCGGTGCAGCGTCGTCGCGCTTGGTGGTGCGGACCCGCTTCGAGCGTCGGACCCCTCGAAGCCCGGCCTCTCGCATCAACCTCGCAACCTGGTCTCGACCGACGTCATGGCCAGCGCGCATCATGGCCTTCCACATCTTGCGTGCTCCGTAGACCGAGAAGTTGGCCAC
>CAIUMH010000065.1 GCA_903900235.1 uncultured Actinomycetes bacterium | reverse complement strand
GGCAGAGCACCTCCATGGTAAGGAGGGGGTCGTGGGTTCAATCCCCACCGAGGGCTCGCGGCGGAGTAGCTCAGGTGGTCAGAGCACACGGCTCATAATCGTGGTGTCGCGGGTTCGAGTCCCGCCTCCGCTACCAAGCGGGCCGGAATTCCGGTCAGCGTAGAATAGAAGAAGCGAGGAGCCCGAAGTGGCGAAGAACGAGAAGCGGGTCCAGGTCACGCTTGAGTGCCAAGACTGCAAGCGTCGGAACTACATCACGACCAAGAACAAGGTCAATGACCGCGAGCGTATTGAGATGAAGAAGTTCTGCCGCTTCGATCGTCGCCACACGCTCCATAAGGAGACCCGCTAGGCGAGCCCTCCCGGGCCGGTGGTAGGCTCGGACTCCGTTCTGCAGGCTCTGGCGAGGCCGTCAGGGCAGCAAGCAGAGGGCAGTAGCTCAACTGGTAGAGCATCGGTCTCCAAAACCGGAGGTTGGGGGTTCAAGTCCCTCCTGCCCTGCTCGGCTCGATGAGCCGGTGTATACAACACAAGCAAGTGACGCAACGAGGAACAGCGTGAATCGCGAAACCAAGCGGATGATGCAGCGACAGGGCCAAGCGGGCCCTGATGGGACGCCCGGGACACGCCGCGCCCCTGCGCAGCCTGCTGCTCGCAAGCCCAAGTCGGAGCGAACCTCGATCCGCCAGTTCTTTCGCGAGGTGCGCGAGGAAATGCGACAGGTCGCATGGCCGACCCGCACCGAGCTCATCAACTACACGTCGATCACCCTCTTCGTGCTAATCGTGATGATCGCGCTGATCTTCGGGTTGAACCTCGGATTCGGCAAGATCGTCCTCTTCCTTTTCAAGAAGTAGTCCTGAGGATTCTGACCCATGAGTGAGATCGACATGAACGAAGCGACCGAGGTCCTCGAAGCCGAGGAGGAGGCGACCGATGAGGTCGTTCTCCCTCTTGACGAGGTGGACGCTGACGAGGTGATCGTGGACGAGAACGGCGAGATCGTGACGTCCTGGGACGACGAGGACGAGGGTCCCACGACCATCAGCCCGTTCGACAAGCCCGGCAAATGGTTCGTGATCCACACCTACTCGGGCTACGAGAACAAGGTGAAGGGCAACCTAGAGAACGTGATCGTCTCTCGGGCGATGGAGGACTCGGTCTTCGAGGTCGTGATCCCCATGGAAGACGTGGTCGAGTTCAAGGGTGGCAAGAAGGTCACGGTCGCAAAGAAGGTCTTCCCTGGCTACATCTTGATCCGCACCTTCCTCGACGACGAGGTCTGGGCTGCCGTCAAGGGCACCCCTGGGGTCACCGGGTTCGTCGGGCCGTCCGGCGCCAAGCCGGTGCCGCTGCCGCGTGACGAGGTTGAGGGAATCCTTGGCATCGAGATCATCGGCGGAGAGGCTCCGGTGTCGACCAAGCGAAGCCGTCCTCGCCTTGAGTACGAGATCAACGAGACGGTCCGAGTCAAGGAAGGCCCCTTTGCGGACTTCTCTGGCCAGATCGCAGAGATCAATGAGGATCAGCTCAAGCTGAAAGTCCTCGTCAACATCTTCGGCCGGGAGACACCGGTCGAGCTCGAGTTCAGCCAGGTGGCGAAGCTCTAGGGAACTGCGTCGATAACCGCAGACCCGAGAAAGAAGAGAGAAGAGAGATATGGCTCCCCCGAAGAAGATCATGGCAATCGTAAAGATCCAGCTTGAGGCTGGTTCGGCGACGCCCGCACCCCCAGTGGGCACCGCCCTCGGCCCGCACGGAATTCAGACCGTCGACTTCTGTAAGCAGTACAACGATCAGACCGAGTCGATGCGCGGCCAGACCGTCCCAACCGAGATCACGATCTATGAGGACAGGACGTTCACCTTCATCCTCAAGACGCCCCCGACGCCATTCCTGATCCGTCAGGCTGCTGGCATCGCCAAGGGTTCCCAGACTGCCGGTCGAGAGACCGTGGCCTCGGTGACCATGGATCAGGTGGAGGAGATCGCCAAGGTGAAGCTCCCCGACCTCAACACTGACGACATCGAGATGGCGAAGCTCCAGGTGGCCGGGACCGCACGGTCCATGGGCATCACCGTCGCCAACTGACCGACCACCACGCGAATCGAAGGACCCAGACATGACGCAGCACGGCAAGAAGTACACGGACGCAGCCAAGCAGGTTGACCGCGAGGAGCTCCTCACGATCCCGGTGGCGCTCGCCAAGGTGCAGGAGTTGGCCTCGGCCAAGTTTGATGAGACGGTGGAGATCGCCGTGCAGCTTGGGGTCGACCCCCGCAAGGCCGAGCAGATCGTCCGCGGCACGCTGTCATTGCCGGCCGGTACCGGCCGCGATGTGCGCGTGGCAGTCTTCGCCGGAGGCGAGCAGGCAGCCGAGGCTCGTGAGGCCGGCGCCGACGTCGTAGGCGCCGACGACCTCGTGACCAGAGTGGCTGAGGGCTTCCTGGACTTCGACATCGTGATTGCCACCCCTGACCTCATGGGCCAGGTTGGAACGCTGGGACGCGTGCTTGGACCCCGTGGCTTGATGCCGAACCCCAAGACCGGCACCGTGACGATGGAGGTCGGCAAGGCCGTCTCCGAGTTCAAGGCTGGCCGGGTTGAGTACCGCACCGACAAGGTGGGCAACATCCACCTGCCAATCGGCAAGGTGTCGTTCTCGCACGAGAACCTCGTCGCAAATGCCCGTGCCGTTGTCGACGAGCTCTTTCGGGCCAAGCCAGCCTCCGCCAAGGGGCGCTACGTCCTCGGTGCCGCCGTGGCCTCCACAATGGGCCCTGGCGTGAAGCTTGACCCGGCTCAGATCCGCGAGGTCGACGAACTGGTGCCTGCCTCGGCCTGAGCCGAATGGCTTCGAGCGTCTCAGTGCGCTAGGGTCACATTCCTGCGATCATCTCGGTGGTCGCACCACAGAACGAAAAGACGCCGAAGACATCCGGTGCCACCACGGTGGCTCAAGGGGCGAAAGCCCGCCTGACGAGGTGGTCTGCGCAACTCACACGAGTTGCCCGGTCCACGCTCGACCGGATCTCCGAAGCCCCGATGCCGGGGGACCGGTGGAGGAAGAGAGCGATGGAAAACCCGAGGAGCGACAAGGTCGCAGTGGTCGATGAGGTGCGCGAGCGCCTCGGCGAATCGAGCGCATCAGTCGTCACCGAGTACCGAGGCCTGACAGTGGCTGCCATGGCAGAGCTGCGGCGCACGCTGCGAGCATCAGGTGGAGACTTCAAGGTCTTCAAGAACACGTTGGTGCGTCGGGCCATTGAAGGCGGCGATCACGCCGGTCTTGCTGACCACCTGGTCGGACCGACAGCCATCACGTTCGTGTCCGGTGACGTCAGTGCAGTAGCGAAGGCGCTGAAGGATTTCGCCAAGACCAACCCCGCGTTGATCATCAAGGGCGGCGTCCTCGACGGCAAGTCACTGTCAGACAAGGATCTCAAGGCCTTGGCTGACCTGCCGAGCCGTGACGTCCTACTCAGCCAGCTCGCTGGGCTCATCGCATCGCCGATGCAGCAGCTCGCAAGCCTATTCAAGGCCGTTCCGCAGAGCCTGGCCTATGGGCTCAAGGCACTGATCGAGACCATGCCCAGCGAGGCAGTTGCTCCGGTCGCCGAGGTCGAGGCTGCTCCCGCAGAGGACGAGACCCCCGCAGAGGCTGCCGACGAGGCTGCTCCCGCAGAGGACGAGATTCCCGCAGAGGCTGCCGACGAGGCTGCACCCGCAGAGGATGAGACCCCCGCAGAGGCTGCCGACGAGGCTGCTCCCGCAGAGGATGAGACCCCCGCAGAGGCTGCCGACGAGGCTG
>CAIUMH010000064.1 GCA_903900235.1 uncultured Actinomycetes bacterium | reverse complement strand
CGGCCACGATGCCGTGCTCGGCGAGCTCGCTGCGGTTGAGCTGATTGATCGTCACATGCCGCCAAGCAGGATCATCAGGCGGCGGACCGAGGTGGGCGGTGTCGGGGCGCTGCCAAGGCAGGTCGTGGTGACGAAGGATCGCCGGTTGGCCGCGCAACTGTTGGGCTACCGCTGTGCCGGCAGCAGGGTTCAGCGGAAGCGAGCAGAGGTTCTCCACGACGACCAGATCACAGTTCTTGAGCGCCGCCTCGAGCGCCGCCTCATCCACCGGTTCAGTTGTGCCAAGGTCAAGTCCTGGGATCGTGATGACCCCAAGTGGCCCGGATCCGGCGATCATCCGCACCTCCCAGCCGAGTTGGCGGAACGCCCAGGCCCACTTGGTGGCCTCGATCGAGACGCCATCGGTTCCTGCGAGGCGATACGAGATGATCCCTGCGACAGCCATGAGATGGAGCGTAGGGCCGACAAGAGGCAAGGGATCGGAGGTGGGCTGGACTAGCCTTCGAGGGTCAGGGTCCCTCAGAGCAGAGGTGACCCGTGGAGTCCATCGAGGGAGCCAAGAGATGGCCAAGAAGGCGCTGATTACCGGAGTGACGGGCCAAGACGGCTCCTACCTTGCTGAGTTGTTGCTTGACGAGGGCTACGAGGTCATTGGCATGGTCCGACGGTCAAGCACCGTGACCTTCGAGCGGATCGCACACATCCAAGACCGGCTCACATTGGTCTCCGCTGACCTTCTCGACGAGGCTTCGCTGATCCACGTCCTTCGCGACCATCGTCCCGAGGAGGTGTACAACTTGGCCGCACAGAGCTTCGTGCAGGCCTCGTGGGGTCAGCCTGTGCTCACCGGCGAGACCACCGCCCTTGGTGTGACACGCCTGCTCGACGCCATCCGGACCGTTGATCCCGACATCCGCTTCTACCAAGCGAGCTCGTCTGAAATGTTCGGCAAGGTGCAGGCCGTGCCTCAGGACGAGGACACCCCCTTCTATCCCCGGAGCCCCTATGGCGTGGCCAAGGTCTACGGGCACTGGATCACGGTGAACTACCGGGAGAGCTATGGCCTCCACGCCTCATCAGGGATCCTGTTCAATCACGAGTCGCCCCGCCGTGGCCTGGAGTTCGTCACCCGCAAGGTCACCAACGGCGTGGCCCGGATCAAGCATGGACTCGACACGCAATTGTCCCTCGGGAACCTTGATGCCGAGCGTGACTGGGGCTTTGCGAAGGACTATGTCCGAGCGATGTACCTCATGCTCCAGCAGGATGACCCCGATGACTACGTTGTGGCCACCGGCGAGACCCATGAGGTCCGCGAGCTCTGCGAGATCGCCTTCGCTGTTGCTGGCCTCGATTACCGCGACTACGTGGTGCTCGATGAGCGCTTCCTCCGTCCCGCCGAGGTGGACCTGCTCATTGGAACGCCCGCCAAGGCGGAGCGAATCCTCGGATGGACGAGAGACGTCGACTTCTCGACCTTGATCCAGATGATGGTGGAGTCCGACATCGAGGCGCTCAGCCACCAGCTCCGCTGACCCCTCGGCACTGAGCACCTGGTCGATCCGTTCGCCCCGCCTGCAGGGAGAGAGGTAGCGCCGCAAGTAGCATGGAGGACTCCATGGGCTCCGCCATCCGCCTCCGCTCGGCCGTCGCCCTCCAGGGACGCTTTCCTGTCCTGTCGGGGGTTGATCTCGACCTCGATCAAGGTCGCGTCATGGTGGTCCTCGGCGCCAACGGAGCGGGAAAGACCAGCCTGCTGCGATTCCTTGCCGGCCTGGTGCCGATTGCCTCTGGGCGGGGAGAGGTCCTCGGCGCCGATCTGGCTACCTCGGCCAGTGACGTACGTCGTCGCGTCGGACTGCTTGGCCACGACGCCGGCCTCCACGATGAGCTGACGCCGCTCGAGAACCTGGCGTTCGCCCTCCGAGCCTCTCGTCTTGACCCAGGCCGGGCTCTCCCGGCCCTCGATCGGGTTGGACTGTCTGGCCGCAGCGTGACCACGACGGTAGGGCAGCTCTCGGCTGGACAGCGTCGCCGTGTGGGGATCGCCCTGCTCGTCGCCCGTCGGCCACAGCTGTGGTTGCTCGATGAGCCGCATGCCAGCCTCGACGAGGTCACCCGATCACTGGTGGCTGAGGTGGTCGAAGAGGCCGCGTCCGGGGGTGCCGCCGTCGTCGCTTCGAGCCACGAGCCAGACCTCGCCGTCCCTATGGCTGACGTCGTGGCGACCATGGGTGGGGGAGCAGTGCTCGCCGTGGTTCCAGGTGGTCGAGTGGGTGGTGGTCATGTGGCGTGACGCGCTGCTCATCGCCAGGCGGGATCTCACCATTGAGCTGCGATCCAAGGTAGGGATCTGGCAGATCCTCCCCTTCGGGCTCATGGCGCTCTTCCTGTTCGCCTTCGCCCTAGGACCACAGACCGAGCTTCTCAGGACCGCCGCCCCCGGTCTCTTCTGGCTGGCAGTGCTCTTCTCTTCGATCCTGGCAGCGCAGCGGTCACTCAACATCGAGGGATCAGCTGCCACCCGCGAGGCAAACCGACTTCTCGGCCTCGATCCTGCTGGAGTGTTCCTCGGAAAGGCAGCCGCTATGGCCGTCGAGTTGCTGGTACTTGAGGTGGTCCTGCTCGTCGGCGTGATGCTGCTCTTCCACGTGACCATCGCCAGTTGGCTCTTCGTGGTCCCGGCCCTCGTCCTGCCTGGCCTCGGTCTCAGCGCTGCGGGGGTGCTCTATGGCTCACTGGCGGGAGGGGCCTCAACCCGTTCGACGCTCCTGCCCATCCTCGTGTTGCCCGTGGAAGCGCCCGTGCTCATTGCGGCGTCGAAATCCCTGTCGAGAGGCTTTGGTGCGGTGACGCCGGACGCCGGTCGTTGGCTGGTGGTCTTGGCGATCTTCGCGGTGGTGTACTCAGTCCTCGGCGTGGCCCTTTACGGTCCATTGGAGGAATCATGATGAGAACAACCCTGAGGAAGTCGATCGGACCGCTCGCCGCGGTGCTGGTGGCGGTCACCGTCTGGCTCGGCCTGGTCGTCACGCCCCCTGACCGAGACCAAGGCGACTATGTGCGGCTGGTCTACCTTCATCCGGCACTGGCCTGGGTAGCCCTCTACGTGGCGTTCGGAATGTCAGCGGTGTGCAGTCTGCTGTATCTCTGGAAACGCACCCGGTCGCTCCGCTTCGACCGGCTGGCCGCCTCGGCCGTGGAGGTAGGAGTCGTCTACACGCTGCTCACGCTGCTGACGGGTTCCATCTGGGGACGACCGACGTGGGGGGTGTGGTGGACGTGGGACGCCCGCCTGACCTCGACGGCGGTGCTGGCGGTGCTCCTTCTCGGCTATCTGGCTCTGCGTCGGGTCCCCGCCGAAGCGCACATCCGAGCGCGTCGTTCAGCAGTCTTCGCTCTTCTGGCGGCGATCAATGTCCCGATCATCCACTTCTCGGTCATCTGGTGGCAGACCCTTCACCAGGGAGCAACGGTGCTGAACCCGAATTTGTCCCCGATGATCCATGGCCTGATGGCCTGGACGCTGCTGCTCAGTTTCGTCGCCTTCACGTTGCTCTTCGCGTGGATGGTGATGGTGCGCTACGAGATCGAGACGCGGCGCGTTGATGAGGATGAGGTGGGTATGGCGGCGGCAATCGCCGATCGACAGGCAGAAGGGATCCACTCATGAGCTACGTCCTCGCTGGCTACGCCATCAGCCTCATATCGCTGGCTGCCTACGCGTGCTCGCTCATCGTTCGCCGTCGCCGGTTGACCAGAGATCGCTCGGAGACTGGGACGTGACGGTTTCGCCTGGTGTGACACCTTCTGAATCGACCGCGCCTGAGATCCCGACTCGGCGGCTGGGCCGCCCGAGAGTCCGCCTGGCCCTCGTCGGCCTGGTGATCGTGGCCGCAGTGGGCGTGCTGCTGATCAAGGGCCTCGGGAGTTCGCTCGACTACTTCAAGACGGTGGATCAGGCGCTGGCATCCAAGAAATCCCTTGGCAGCGCGCCGTTCCGTCTCGAGGGGATGGTCAAGGCCGGCACGGTCGCTCGGACGTCCTCAGGGGCGGCCTTCGACGTTGAGCAGGGGGATCGGTCGATCCACGTCATCAATCGAGGATCGCCACCGCAGCTCTTCAAGGCAGGCATGCCCGTGATCGTGGTGGGCCACTTCGCCTCGGCGAAGGCTTCGGTCTTCGAGTCGAACGAGATCATGGTCAAGCACAGCTCGTCCTATATCGTCGAGAATCCGAACCGGGTGAAGGCCTCGGATGGCTCTGTGAACTGATGCGGGCGACCCTTGGATCACTCGGCATCTGGATCGCGTTCGTGGCGGCGCTCCTCGGGTCAGTCTTGCTGGCCTGGGACTTGCTGCGGCGTCGCCGAGGGGCTGCATCAGCCCAGGTGCTCGATGGCCGCCTTCTCGTTCCGGTGGTCGTCGCTGGGGGGATGTTGGCGACCGGTGCCATGCAGTGGGCACTGATTACTCACGACTTCTCGATCGTCTACGTCGCCGAGAACAATGCCCGAGCCACCCCATTGATCTACTCGATCACTGGGATGTGGTCGGCGCTGGAGGGGTCGATCCTGCTCTGGGCACTGCTGCTGTCGCTCTACGTGGTGGTGGTCGTCTGGCACTACCGATCCCGGGCGGCCGACGAGGTCGTGGGATGGGCCACTGCGGTGCTGCTTGGCATCACGGCGTTCTTCTTCGGCCTCATGGTGGGTCCGGCCAACCCCTTCGTCACCTCGAGCGGGTCGTCGCCATCGTCCGGGCAAGGCCCGAACGCCCTGCTGCAGAACAATCCGTTGGTGGCAATCCACCCGCCACTGCTCTATGCCGGGATGGTCGGATTCGCAGTCCCCTATGCCTTCGCCGTTGGCATGCTGATCACCGGCCGGGTAGGGGAGTCCTGGCACGTCGACACCCGCCGTTGGGCCATCGTGGCCTGGACATCGTTGAGCGTCGGGATCGTCCTGGGCGCGTGGTGGAGCTATCAGGTCCTCGGATGGGGAGGCTTCTGGGGCTGGGATCCGGTGGAGAACGCCGCCCTCATGCCCTGGCTGGTGGGGACGGCCTATGTCCACTCGATCGTGGTGCAGGAGCGGCGCGGGCTGCTTCGGATCTGGAATCTCACTCTGGCCGTGGCCTGCTTTGCCCTGACGGTACTCGCCACTTTCTTCACCCGGTCCGGTGTGGTCCAGTCCGTGCACGCCTTCAGCGCCTCGGCACTCGGACCCATCCTGCTCACCTTCTTCACGCTGGTGGTGCTCTCCGCCCTCGGCCTGATGGCGTGGCGGGGCGACGCCCTTCGTTCCACGGTGGGGATCGATGCTGCCTTCTCTCGCGAGGGAGCCTTCGTCCTGAACAACCTTCTCTTCGTCGGGTTCGCACTCGTGGTCCTGCTCGGCACGGTATTCCCTCTGCTCTACGACGCGATCCACGGAGGTCAGGTCACGGTGGGCCCGCCGTACTTCAACTCCCTTGCCGTCCCGCTCGGGATCGGACTTCTGACCCTCATGGCCGTGGCGCCACTGCTTTCGTGGCGCAAGGCGGCAGGGTCCGTTGTGGTCCGTCGGATCGAAGTACCCGCCTGGATCGGCACGATCGTGGTGGTGATACTCGTGGTTGCCGGAGTCCGCGGGATCCTCCCGCTGGCTGGGTTCTTCCTCGGGGTCGTGGCGGCGGCATCAGCCGCCCGGTCGCTTCTGCTCGAGGCGCGCGCCGAACGACGTCGAGGCGACTCGGGCCTGCGCGCCCTCACTGGACGCTCTGGCGGTGGCATGGTCGTCCATCTTGGCGTGGTGATTCTGGCGGTCGGGATTGTGGCGTCGACGAGCTACGTGAGTCGATCGGAGGTCACCCTGCGACCAGGGGCCACGGTCGAGGTCCACGGCCACCACATCACCTTCGTGGGGATGAGGACGGTCTCGACACCCGCCAAGCAGTCGAGCCAAGTCGTGCTGCGCGTCGACCGCCGTGGCGAGTTCACGCCAGGTATCAGCCAGTTCGCTGGTCGATCCAGCGAGCCGGTCGGGACGCCGTCGATCGATTCGGGGCTCTTCGGTGATGTCTACTTGACCTTCGATGCCATCGGCCGGAAGGGATCGACCTCCGGAGCGCAGATCGCTGGCGATGTGCCTCCCGGCTCGGTGGTGATCGGCGTGGTGGTTGAACCACTACTCGCCTGGCTGTGGATCGGAGGCCTGACCATGGGCATCGGGGGACTGCTGGCCTTCATCCCGACTCGGCGTCGTCCACGGACAGCGTCGTCGGACGCGGCGGAACCCGCTGTGGTGCACTCGTGAGTGCACCGGCCCCGATGCGCCGAACGATCGTCACCGTCACCGTGTTCATCGGCCTCGTGATGGTGGTTCTGATCGTGGCGCTGGCTGGACGCTCGACTACTCCAGCGACGTCCATCAAGGGACCACTCGTGGGCAAGGCCGCTCCGAGCGTGGTGGGGACCACGCTTGATGGAGCACGCGTGAGCCTTGCGTCGCTCCGAGGTCGTCCGGTGATCCTGAATTTCGTGGCCTCGTGGTGTGGACCCTGCCGAACCGAGGCTCCACGCCTCGAGGCATTCGCCACTGATCAGGCAAAGCTCCCGAATGGTGTGGAGGTACTCGGGATCACGTTCAATGATGCCAGCTCCGCCATGCGCAACTATGTGACCACCCAAGGTGTGACGTATCCGATCTTGACTGACCCGAATGGCTCGATCGCCTCGTCCTTCGGCGTGGCCTCACCCCCGACCACCTTTGTGATCAGTCCCTCGGGGAGAGTCGCAGCGGAGCTTGTCGGTGCGGTCAACGTGAGCGAACTTGACGCGGCGGTTGCGTCCTACTCGGGGGCGACCGGTGGCTGATAGACGATTCGCTCCCGCAGCTCGATGGGCCCTGCTGGGCGTCGTCCTCATCGTGTCGCTCGTCATTGGGAGCGGAGTGTTCGATCGTCACGCTCCAACACCGGCGGAGCGGATCAGCTCGCTCGAGGCACGGATCAAGTGCCCGAGCTGCCAAGACCTGTCGGTGGCTCAGTCGACTTCGCCCTCGTCGCTCGCAGTGCGCGCCGATATCGTGGCGGGGGTCCGTCACGGTCAATCAGATGGCGACATCATCGCAAGCCTCCGGGAGCGGTATGGAACGCAAGTCGATCTGACGCCACAGGGGGGGCTCTCGATCATCTTGTGGGTTGTCCCAGCGCTGCTGCTTGTTGTCATTCTCGTGATCATCGGGCTGTCCGTGCGGCGAAGGGGTCGGCTCCGATCATGAGCGACCTCGAGCGCGACCGGCTTCGTGACGAGCGTCGGCTCCTCTTGGCCTCGCTCGAGGACGCGGCATCTGAGCACGCAGCCGGAGAGCTTGACGAGGCATCGATGGTCGAGCTGATCGAGCGGGACCAAGCCAGGCTGGCCGAGGTCGAACGAGCATTGGCTGACTTCGATGTCGAACCGGAAGACGCTGCGAGCACGCCCGTCCGCCCCACGGACGATACCGACCACCTTGCCGGTGGCCATCGCCGATGGGGCCTACTCGTGGTCGGTGCACTGGCGATCATCGTGGCCTTGGTGGTGATCTTGGTCGCTCGAGGGGGAACGGGTTCAACGGCCAGTCCGGCACAGATCTCGGCATTGCTCGCCCAGGGCGACACCCTGGCGCAGCGCGGCAAGGTCGCTGAGGCCCTCGCGGTGTACTCGAGGGTGCTTGCCCTTGACCCACTGCAGCCCGAGGCGCTTTCGCAGAGCGGCTTCTTGACCTTCGAGGCTGGTCTATCGACGGCATCACCGCAGCTCACGAGGCGCGGTGAGGCCCAGGTCCGCGAGGCGGCTGCGCTCGCACCGAAGGATTTTGCCCCTCGGCTCTATCTCGGCGTGATTGAACTCCTCGGGAACGCCGATCCGAAGGCGGCGCTCAAGGAGTTCGCTGCATTCAAAGCGCTCCATCCGCCGGCGAAGTGGGTCCGTCGGGCACAGCCCTACATCGACAAGGCGACGGCGGCAGAGCACCCCACCACCACGGTGCCCGGCTGACCCTAGGCGCGCAGTGCTCGCAGGTCGGAGATCACCGGACCGAAGACGGCGGTAAATCGAGCCACATCATCGTCGGTGGTGCTCCAGCCCACCGAGATCCGGATCGAGCGATCAGCATCGAGCCCCATGGCCGCCAGCACGGCGGAAGGTTCGAGGGTCTCCGACGAACAGGCGGAGCCCGAGTGGATCGAGACCCCCACTCTGTTCAGGCCGAGCAGAATCGGCTCGGCCTCGATGCCCTCGACGGTGAGGCATCGCAGGTGAGGGGCCCTGCGGGTCGGGTCCGAGTCACCCACTGCTATGACGCCCTCGACGGCTACGGCGGCTGCCTCAAGCACGGCGATCTGACGACGAGCTCGCTCGGCCTCGTCGGCGATGTGAGGGGTGAGTGCCTCGGCCGCGACACCGAATCCCACAATGCCGAGGAGGTTTTCAAGGCCGGGACGCCGACCCCGTTCCTGGGCGCCGCCCTCAAGAAGATGAGGGAAGGGGCGACCGCGACGAACGACGAGACCGGCGCAGCCCATTGGACCGCCGATCATCTCCCCGGTGACCGTCACGGCATCGGCATCGAGTTCTCCGAGCGACAAGTCGACGTGGCCAGTGGCGGTCGCTGCGTCAAGGTGGACAGCGGCCCCGCGAGAGCGGGCCAGTGCGACGACGGGTCCGGGATCGGTGAGCACGCCGGTCTCATGATTTGCCACCTGGCAGCAGACCAGAGCCGGATCTCCCGTGAGGAGACGATCGAGATGATCAAGATCGAGGTGGCCGTGTCGGTCCACCTCGATGAATTCGAGATGGCCGCAGCGCCGCGCCGCGTCAAGTACCGAAGCTCGCTCGGTCCCCGCCGCCAGGATGCGCCGACCGGCCCCAAGGGCCACCACGGCGGACGTGACGGACTCGGTGATGGCCGAGGTGAACACCAGCTGGCGAGGCGTGGCACCGACGAGGTGGGCCACCTGGCGGCGGGAATCCTCGATCAGATCTCTGACAATGATGGCCTCATCATGCGATCGTCCGGGATCAGCCTGGGGGATCTTGAGGACCTCAGCCAGCGCCTCGATGACCTGAGGTCGGAGTGGGGAGGCGGAGGCGTGATCGAAGTAGGCGGGCACCTCAGGCGGTGGCCCGGCAGTCGGCATCACCACGCGCCTTGGAATTGAGATGGACTGAGGTGGAACCACCTCGTGCCCCGAGCCCCTCAAGAAGGCCTGTGACCATTCCCCGGTCTACGGCACACAGGACCGGATGATGGGCTGCAGCTTCCCCGAAGGGGCAGGCCTCGGCCACGACTGATGACGTGGTGCCGATGGTCTCGGCTCGGGCGGCGAAACCATGCGCTGTCAGGGTCTCGGCGATGGCGGCCATGGCGGACTGGACCGTCCGGGTGGTGTCCGCCGACCCCATCTTCGAGGCCAACTCTCGACCGTAGGACTCGCCGACCTCGGCGGCCATCTGCTCCGCCTTCGTGGGGCCGAGGAGGTCGAGGGCCCGCTCAAGGAGAGCTACCAGGAGGTCGTCCCGCCGAGATCCGAGCTCGACGGCGAGATCTTGGTCGGCGCAGGAGTAGCGCTTGGCCGGCCGTCCGACTGAACTCGATGGTGAAGGGGCCTCGACGACGACATGGCTGGAGGAGACGAGGCGATCGAGATGGTGGCGGACGACATTGGGGTGGAGATGGAATTCGTCGGCGATCTCTGTAACCGTCTTTGAGGGACTGTTCCGCAGGAACAGGTAGATCGAGCGCCGGGTCGGATCGCCGAAGGCGCTTGAGAGCGCGGTGATGGCGGCCGAGAACTGGTCGTCAGCAGCCCCAGAGGTATCGGTACTTCCCCCCGCCATCGTGGCGGCTGCCTGTTTGTCGCTGGTCGCCCGTGTGCCCACGGTGGGTAGTGTACCGACGAGAGGGTGCTGTGAGTCCGTGCCCGCCCATCTGATCTGGAGATCCCCCTGTGAGCGAAGCAACTGCTGTCCGGACGGTCGCCGAAGGCGTCGTTGACCCTGAGCTTGAGTTGGCCCTCGGAGTTGTTGGCATGATCGGCGATGTTGCGGTTGCGGGAAGTCAGGCATCGGTCACCGTGGCACTCCCCATCGCCGCCTGGCCCGGTGCCGAGCGTCTGCTGGCGGCGGTGGTTGCGGCGGTCGAGGGGATCGAGGGGATCTCATCGGCTGAGGTCGGTCGACGAACCATGACCGAAGACGAGCGACTGGCATTGCGAACGACGCTGCGACTGCTCATGAGCGGCGAGGACGACGGTCATGGTCATAGCCATGGAGCTGCCGAACCCCGATTTTTGGCCACTTCGTCGACCACACGCGTCCTCGGGATCTCCTCGGGCAAGGGAGGGGTGGGCAAATCCTCGGTCACCGTGAACCTCGCCATCGCCTTGGCCCAGGCCGGAAAGCGCGTTGGGGTGCTCGATGCCGACGTCTACGGCTTCTCCATCCCCAAGATGCTCGCCCCAGAACATGATCCGATCATCCTCGGTGACACCGTGATTCCGACCGCAGTCCATGGAGTCCGCTGCCTCTCGATGGGCTTCTTCGTCCCCGACGAGCAGCCGGTCATCTGGCGGGGCCCCATGCTCCACAAGGCCATCGAGCAATTTGTGACCGAGGCCTGGTGGGGCGAGCCGGACTTCCTGCTGATCGACATGCCTCCCGGCACCGGAGACGTGGCCCTCACCTTGTCTGAGGTTCTTCCTCGGGTCGAGATCTACGTGGTGACCACGCCGCAGCCTGCTGCCGAGCGGGTGGCGCAGCGGAGCGCCTGGGCGGCAAGGAAGATGAAACTGTCCGTGCGCGGCGTCATCGAAAACATGAGTTGGTTTGATGCCGATGACGGAACCCGCTACGAGCTCTTCGGAAGCGGTGGCGGAGCCGACTTGGCCAGTCTGCTCGGGGTCCCGTTGTTGGGCCAGGTCCCGCTCGTTCCTGCGTTGCGAGAAGGTGGGGATGCTGGAGCCCCGATCACGGTGAGCGATCCCTCGTCTGCGGCTTCGCTGGTCTTCGCTGAGGTGGCCGAACGGATCATCGCCCAGGGGCCGGCTCGGGTGTACCGCCAAGAGCTCAAGATCGGCTGACGCGTCGGATCGCACGACCTGCTCGAGGGTGCCAAGATGCCACCGGGAACGTGGCAGGAGCCACGCCGTCGAGAGGGGAACCGATGAAGGACGTTTCGGGAAAGACGGCGGTGATCACCGGCGGCGCAAGTGGCATCGGTCGAGCCACGGCCGAGGTGCTCGCCAGCCGCGGGGCCAACTTGGTATTGGCGGACATCGAGGCACCAGTCCTCGCCGAGACGGTGGCGCAGCTGGCGGCGGGTGGTGCCGAGGTCACCGGGGTGGTCACCGATGTGACGAACCTCGACTCGGTCCACGGCCTCCGAGATGCTGCGCTCGCGGCCTATGGAGCGGTCCACATCGTCTTCAACAATGCTGGCGTCGGTGGTGGGACCACCATCAGTTCGTCCCCGGCGATGTGGGACTGGGTCCTTGGGGTCAACATCGATGGGGTGGTCAACGGCATGACCACCTTCTTGCCGCTCCTGCTTGAGCAGAACGAGGGCCACATGGTGAATACCGCCTCGCTGGCTGGCCTCGGTGGCGTGCCCGGCATGGGTCCCTATTGCGCTTCGAAGTTCGCGGTGGTCGGCATGAGCGAGTCGCTCTGGTACGAGCTCGGCATGCTCGGCTCGAATGTCCACTGCTCGGTGCTCTGCCCGGGATTCACCAAGACACGTATTCACGAATCGGAACGCAACATGCCCGATGAGCTCAAGAGTGTCCCCTTGGACCCCTTCTCCGAGCGCGCCGGATCGATGGCCAAGCAGGCGGTGGAAGGCGGCATCGAGGTGGGCATCGTGGCCGACGCCGTGGCCGATGCCATCGTTGATGAGCGCTTCTGGATTCTCACCCACGAGCGGGTCGCCCTCGCCACCATGCGCCAGCGCTTGGCATGGATGGAGGGTGGACAGCCCCCGCGCATCGATCTCGGCGAGGCCGGTCGTCGCTAGCGTTCTGCTGCTGCTGCTCGCTCCCGGCAGAGGTCAGGCACCGATGCCCTTCGGGAGCCGGTCGGGGTCATAGCCCAGGAGTTCGACGGCCGAGTCGAAGGCGAAGCGATCAGTCATGCCGGCGACATAGGCCACTGAAGTCCGGACCGCCTGGTCCTCACCAGCAATGAGGCCGCCAGACTCGGCGACGCCGGGAATGGCATTGGGCCGGGCGATGAAGTACTCGGTGAGTGCAGTGAGAACCTCGATGACGGCGTCAGCCTGAGCAACCGAGTCATGGCGCAAGTAGATCCGCTCATAGTTGAAGGCACGGAATGCACTGAGGGCTTCGGCGTGGTCGACATCCATTCCGATGGTCCCGTTGGCCAGGGTGGCGGTGACCATGGCATCGATGAACGCTCCGAGCTGGCCGCCACGTCGATCTCCGCAGCGCTCCTTGACGATGGCCGGAAGCTCTCCGAGGGAGACGATTCCGGCATAGGCCGCATCCTCGAAGTCGTGGCAGACATAGGCGATGCGATCAGCCCAGCTCACGACCTCGCCCTCCGGCGTGAAGGGAGCGGGTCGCGACCACGAGTGGTTCCTGATGCCGTCGAGAGTTTCGACACAGAGGTTGAGCGGAGCGAGGGAAACGTCAGCCCCCCAGACCGCATGGTTATATCCCCCCTCGATGAAGGGGTCGAGCGCATCTTCGCTGGCGTGTCCACCTGGCCCATGTCCACAGTCGTGGCCGAGCGCCATGGCCTCGGCCAGGGCCACATTGAGCCCGAGGGCTCGGGCGATCCCCGTGGCCACCTGGGCCACCTCGAGGGCGTGGGTCAGTCGAGTTCGCTGGTGGTCGTCGGGGAACACGAAGACCTGGGTCTTGCCCGCCAGGCGGCGAAAGGAGGCAGCATGGAGGATCCGGTCGCGATCGCGCTCGAAGCAGGTGCGCCATGGGTCCGGCTCCTCGGGAAGGAGCCGCTGGCCCGCACCGACGGCACGTGTGGCCCCCGCCACAAGGGCACGGTCCTCACGTTCTTCGCGCCGGCTTCTGTCGATGCCATCGATGAAGGAACTGGTATCGATGGTGCTCAAGGAGTCGGCGTGGGCCGTCACGAGATCATGGCCGGAAGTCCTCGCCTGAGCGAAGCCCTCCATCGTCGCCGCCCACTGCTGCTCTCGCTCGGTTTGTTCGCCCACGCCACCATTCTTGCCGCCCCCTGTATCGTTGGGGGGAACGTGCTCGCCAGAGCGCATGACCACAGATCAAGGAGGCGCCACGTGGACGTCCGCATCGGCATCGTGCAGACCGTCAAGGAGCTAGAGGTCGAGCTGGCCGACGACACCGATCGCGAGAAGCTCCAATCAGAGATTGATGGGGCCCTGTCGGCCGAATCTGTCCTGTGGCTCACCGACCGGAAGGGCCGGAGCGTCGGCGTCCCCGCTGGCAAGATTGCCTACATTGAGGTCGGAGCACCGACGACTGAGCGTCGCGTCGGGTTCGGCGCCCCCTGAGCGGTGCTTCGCTGATGAGCGCCGAACCGCTCATCGAGCGGAACCTGATCTTCGTCACCGGAAAGGGCGGGGTGGGCAAGACCACCATGGCCGCCGGCCTGGCTCAGATGCTGGCCGACGAGGGAAGGACGGTGCTCGGCTGCGAGATCGACGCCAAGGGCGACCTCGCGGCGGCCTTCGAGGTCCCCGCATCGCGCTTCGTCCCGCAGAAGGTATCCGATGGACTCTCCCTCATGGCCATGGATACCGAGGCGAGCCTGCGTGAATACCTCAAGCTCCACCTGAAGATTCCGATCGTCGGCCGAATCGGTCCTGTGGCCAAGGCCTTTGACTTCCTTGCCACGGCGGCTCCGGGGGTCAAGGAGATCCTGACCATCGGCAAGGTGTGCTGGGAGGTCCGAGAGCGGCACTACGACACCGTCGTCGTCGACGCACCGGCGACCGGCCACATCGTCAGTCAGCTCTCGGCACCGCAGGTGATCAACGATCTCGTCAAGGTGGGCCTGATCCGTTCCCAGACCGATTGGATGAGTGAGATCCTCCGCGATCCGGCTCAGGCCGGCTTGGTGATCGTGACCACTCCCGAGGAGATGCCAGTCTCCGAGACGCTCGAGCTTGTTGGAGCGGTCACCGAGCGGACCGAGGTCGATATCGCCACCATCGTGGTCAACCGCCTCCTCCCAGAGCGATTCACCCCACGAGACGAGGCGGTGTTCGACGCGATCTCCACTGAACAGGGACGAGCCATCCTCAATGACGAGATCGGTGGAGGAGCGACGCCGCTTCTCGAGGCGGCTCGCCTCGCCACGGTGCTGCGACGGAGTCGGACTCAGCACCTCGACACCTTGCGGGCTGGGCTTCCGGACGGTCTTCCGCTCGTCTTGGTGCCGGAGCTCTTCTTCCGCACTGATGGCCTCCGAGCCACCCGTCAAGTGGCTGTCCACCTTGCCGAGGAGCTGCTCTGATGGCTCCCGTGACCTCGCCGGTCGAGAACCTGCTGGCATCGCGTGAAATCATCGTCACCTGCGGTCCAGGTGGCGTCGGCAAGACCACGACGGCGGCTGCCCTCGGCGTTCTCGCGGCAAGCCGGATGGGAGGTCGAGTCTTGGTGCTGACCGTGGACCCAGCCCGAAGGCTGGCCGACGCGCTTGGCCTCAAGGGGATCGGCAATGAGGTTACCGACGTGCCGGCCTCGGTCTTTGCCGATGCCGGGGTCCCACTGGTCGGTTCGCTCTCCGCCGCAATGCTCGACACGAAGAAGAGTTGGGATGACTTGATCGCCCGGCATGCTCCTGACGACGAGACACGTGACCGGATCCTGGCGAACCCGCTGTACCAGAGCCTGTCGGGTCGCTTCATCCAGAGTCACGACTACATCGCCATGGAGCGGCTCTATGAGCTGCATGCCACGAGGGAGTGGGATCTGATCGTGGTCGACACCCCGCCGACGCGCAATGCTCTTGACTTCCTCGATGCGCCCGCTCGGATGGCTGATTTCTTTTCGAGCCGACTGCTCCGCTGGCTTATCGCTCCGGCGCGCTCGGGGATCGTGAACTTCGCCTCAAAGCCATTCACGCAGATCGCCGATCGGATCCTTGGCACCGAGTTCCTCGGTGACATCGCCGAGTTCTTCATCTCGATGCAGTCGATGTATGGCGGTTTCGTGGAGCGGGCCAATGCCGTGGCCCGGCTGATGGCCGATGATCGGACCAGCTTCCTCGTTGTCTCGAGCTCCGAGGCCGTCCCACTCCGCGAAGCGGAGTTCTTCGCCGAGCAACTGTCGGCGCGTGATCTCGATCTCGGTGCGGTGATCTTGAACAAGGTCCAGATCGGAAGAGCGTCGTGTAGGGAAAGAGTGTGCCTCTATGTGTAGATCTCG